>JAVEPB010000018.1 GCA_030922375.1 bacterium
GCTTCCCTCAGCTTGCCGATGATCTGCTCTGGTGTATGACGCTTATTGGGCATGAATCATTCCCCCGAATCGGGCGGTCACGCCGAAAGAGTACCGAAAATCCTCTCATTCAGCATGGACCGACGTGAGGGGGGCACGTCATCACCACAGGAAGCAGGACCCATTCGGGAGGAGGAGGAATACAAGAGTGCCAGCATCGTGGGGGTCGAAAAGGTCGATTTCCTTGGCTATACGGACGGTGTGATCGAATACGGGCTTCCGATGCGTAGGGACATTGCCCGCCAGATTCGCCTTCACAAACCCGAAGTATTAATCACACTCTCACATCGCCTGACATGGCCCGGCGGCCCTCTCAATATGGCGGACCACAGGTGGCTGGCCTACGGTGTAATGGACGGTGCCAGAGATGCCGGGAACCGTTGGATTTTTCCCGAACTGCTTGAAGAAGGGCTCGAGCCGTGGTCCGGTGTCCGGATGGTGTTGTTAAGTGGCTCTCCCATGCCCACGCACGTCGTCGATATCACCGGATTTTTGGAAAAAGGGATCGCCTCATTGCAACAACATCAAGCCTATATCGAAAACCTCGCTCAGGGTTTCGACCCAGTAAGTTTCCTCACCCACTCTGCCGAAACGAATGGTAAACGCTCCGGATTTCACCACGCGGTTTCTTTTGAGGTTATCAATATTTTGTGATGCAGGATTTCATCTGAAGGATGCCATCCCTTGGCATTAGGCTGGGGGACGTTTCTTCCCGTGGTGACCCCAAGGCGTCTTGCTCCTTGAGGGGGGCTTTGAGGTTTCTATTTTACTCCGGGCCGTAAAATCAGACGAATAGCCTGATTCGTAGGGGAATTTCAGGTAGGCTTTTTATGTTATTTTTGAAAGGTTTCCAAGATAAAGTCGTCTGATAGGAGATATATCAAAGCCATGGCTAATATAACCGCGGTTTTAATTTTCTCTCTTGTGTTTATTTTTTCGGCAGCGTCCCCCGGTTGGGGCGCAAAATCTCCTAAACATGGCCACGGGAGCCCAAAAGGCCACGAGGCCCACCACCCTAAAAAACACGGCCACCACGGCGGGGGCAAAGATGTAGTTCCATGCATGGAGTCGGCGGTGATGATCCACCCCGAGAAAAAGAGCCACTCAAAAGAGGGGAAGGTGGTTATCCTCACCCCTAAAAATGGAGCTGTTATCAAGACCCGCAGGGTGAAAGTGAAGTTTGATATTTCCAAAAAAGGAACGCGCGGAGATCATTTGCATATTTACTTGAACGGCCGCTGCCTCAACATGGTCCGGGGAAACATAAGTTATTCGGTTGGCGGCTTGAAGCCGGGGAAGAACCGCATCGATCTCCGACTCGTGGACAAAAACCACATCGAATACGGTCCCCGGGACAGCGTCGAGATTAAAGTGATGAAAGGTCACTCTAAGGGGATGCCGCACAAACACTAATTTTGTGGTTCTTTAGAAACAGGTCTGCCCCTCGGCAGTTAGCCGGGGGGCGATTTTTTTCTTGGCGACCCCAAGGGGATTTGAACCCCTGTTCCAGACTTAATTTACTAACCCGCCCGACGCGCCAGCGGCTATTACTTTAGCCATATTCCGCCCGTGCGCCCGGTGATAGGGGTCGGGGACGTAGGCCAGGTCTTTTTTCGAGAGCGCGGCGGCGGCGTTTTGGGGCCAATAGGGGTCCCGGAGCATCTCCCGCGCGAGGAGAACCATGTCGGCCTGACCGTTCCGGACAATCTGATCGGCCTGGTAGGCCTCTGTAATCATCCCCACCGCCGCGGTGGGAACCCCGGCCTCCCGGCGGACGGCCTCGGCGAAGGGCACCTGATAGCCCGCCCCGACGGGAATCTTGGCGAGCGGGGTTCCGCCGCCTCCGCTGCAGTCGATGAGGTCCACTCCCTCGTCCCGGAGGATTTTCGAGAGTTCGACCGTCTCTTCGAGGGTCCAGCCCCCCTCGGCCCAGTCGGTAGAGGAGACGCGGACGGACATGGGCTTATCCTCGGGCCACTCGGCCCGGACGGTGCGCACGGTGTCGACCGTGAAGCGGACGCGGTTCTCGAAGCTGCCGCCGTAGTTGTCGGTCCGCTGGTTCGATATCGGCGAGTGGAAGCTGTGCATCAGGTAGCCGTGGGCGGCGTGGACCTCGATCCAGTCGAAGCCCGCCTTGATCGCGCGCCGGGTGGCCGCCCGGAATGCCTCCTGGATTTCAGCGATAGCGTCCGGCGTGAGTTCCCGGGGGACCGGCGCCTTGTCGTGAAAGGGAACCGGACTGGGCCCCACGATCTCCCATCCCCCCTCCTCGGCCGATAGATAGGCGCCGCCCACCCATGGCTGGTCGGAGCTTGCCTTGCGGCCCGCGTGGCCGATCTGGAGGGCCGGGATCGCGCCCTGATCGCGCATGAAGCGGACGATGCGCGCCAGCGGCTCGATGTGATCGTCCGTCCAGAGGCCCAGGCACCCGGGCGTGATGCGCCCCTCGGGCACAACCCCGGTCGCCTCGACCATGACGAGCCCCGCGCCGCCCGCCGCGCGCGCCCCGAGATGAACGAGGTGCCAGTCGTCGGCCATGCCGTCCTCGGCGACGTATTGGCACATGGGAGACACCCCGATCCGGTTGCGGAGCGTCACCCCCCGAAGCGCGAATTCATCGAATAAGTGCGGCATTTTCTAAACCTCTTGGATGATGGAAGACGATTTCGAGTAAAAAGGCCCGGAGCGGAGTCCGCCCCGGGCCCGGACTAGAGTCAGCTTACGGTGTGCCGCGGCGCGCGCCGCCGTCCATGTAGATCGCGCTCCCGAACGAGTAGGAATTCGCCTCGGACGCCAGGAAGGCGGCCATCCGGCCGACTTCCTCGGGCTCGCATATCCGGCCTGCCGGGGTCTTCGAGCCCCGCTCCTTGAGCACCTCCTCGACGTCCTTTCCCTGCTTGTCGGCGGCGCCCTGCATCAGGTCGCGGGCACGCTGGGTGTTCGTCATGCCAGGGCAGATGTTGTTCACGATAATGCCATCGCCCGCGACCGCGTCCGAGAGACCGCGAGAGGAGTTGAGAACGGTGATATTGGCGAAACTGGTGGGCAGGTTTCCGCGCGCCGGGCTGGCCCCCGCGCCGCCGCAGACGTTGATGATTCTCCCCCAGCCACCTTTCTTCATGTGGGTTGAAGCGAGCTGCGCCATGCGGATATAGCCATAGGTTTTCAGGCTAAGTGCATCGGTGAACAGATCCACATCGATATCGAGGACGTCGCCGCCCTTGGCCGCCCCGGCGCAATTGATGAGAATGTCCAGCCCGCCGAATTCGCCGGCGGCCGCGTCCACCACCTTTTTGCACTCATCGAGCGTCGTCAGGTCGGCGGAGACCGACATGCCCTCCCCGCCCGCGGCGTTGATGTCGGCGACCGCTTTTTCGAGCAGCGCCTCGTCGCGGGCCGTCACGCAGACACGCGCACCCTCCTTGGCCAACTCAATCGCGCACTCGCGGCCGATGCCCCGGCTGGCGCCGGTGACGATGGCCCGTTTCCCCTTCAATCCCAGATCCATTTCATGCTCCTTTCAAAATACGAATGACGAAAATCGCCAAATAGTGCGAACGCAACGGCTCCGGAAGCAACAACCCGCTTCCGCCCGTTTCCCCCCTTTTTTAGGTGACCCCCTATATAACGCCATTTCGGCTCCCCGCCAAGGCGAGACCGGGCCACTCAAATATGGTATTCCTTCAGGCTCCACCTGCCTGAGAGGAGAGTTTCATGTCGGATATCACTGTCGGCGCCGATGCGCTCCACGCCTTCCTGACCCGCGCCTACGAGGGCCTCGGGCTGCCCGGGGAGGACGCGATCCGCTGCGCCGCCCAGATGGTGGACGCCGAGCTCCGGGGGGTGAACTCCCACGGATGCGTGCGCTTCCCGGTCTTCGCCGACCGCCTCCGGCGGGGGACCGCCAACCCGAGGCCGAGCGTCCGGACGATCACCGACCTACCGGCCTACTCCCTGCTGGACGGAGACTTGGGGATGAGCGCCGTCGTGGGAAGCCGGGCGATGGAGGTGGCCATGGAAAAGGCCGCCGCCGCCGGCATCGGGGCCTGCGCGCTCAGGCGCTCTTCGCACACCGGCCACGTCGGCTACCTCGCCGCCCTCGCCCTCCAGAAGGAAATGATCGGAATCGTCATCAGCGGAGCGACCGGCAACCTCGCCCCCTGGGGCGGGGCCGACCGCCTGATCGGGAACAACCCCGTCGCCTTCGCCGTCCCCTCAAACCAGGAGTTTCCAATAATCTTCGACATGGCGACCTCGAAGGTGGCGCGGGGCTATGTCCTCCTCGCCGCGCGGGCGGGCGAGCCGATCCCCGAGGGCTGGGCGCTCGACCCGGAGGGGAACCCGACCACCGACGCCGCCCTCGGCGCGAAGGGGACGATGCTCCCGCTGGGAGGCTACAAGGGCTACGGCCTGGCCCTGATGTTCAGCTTCCTGACGTCGGCGCTCTCTGGAAACGGATTCGACTCAGAGCAGCCCGACTGGCTCGACGCCGATCACCCCTTCGCCCTCCCCCTGCTCGCCATCGCCATCGACCCCGGCCGCTGCCTCGGCGGCGACTACCAGGCGGCGGTGGACGACGCCGTGCGCCAGGTGAAGGCCTCGCGCCTCGCGCCGGGCTTCGACGAAATCCGGATTCCCGGCGAGGGCGCCCACCGACGGTACGCCGCCGCGCTCAAGAGCGGCGTCGGCCTCAAGGAGGCCGTCTTCGGCGATCTGAACCGCATCGCCGCCGAAGTGGGCGCCGAGCCCCTCGCCGCCTCCTGATCGTTTCTCTCCGCCCCATTCCTTGAACCCGCCGCCTTCGTTGCTGTAATGTGGGGGCGGCTTCAAAATCAATTCATCCCGATGAGCCCGGCCCGTTCGCGGCCCGGGCGAATTTCATCACTTTCACCGGAGGTTTGCTGTGGCTAAAGTCGCCATGATGATCGACAAGACGGACCACGTCGCCACCTGCATCGCCCCGCTCAGGCGCGGGGAGTCGGTCGAGCTCATGCTCAACGGCCGGAAGCGGAAACGAATCAAAGCGAAACAGAACATCCCCTATGCCCACAAGATATGCGTCAAGGCGATGAAGAAGGGCGATCAGTGCCTCAAGTACGGCCTCTCGATCGGCTCGGCCACAAAGGAAATCAAGGTGGGCGACTACATTCACGTGCACAACATCGAAAGCAACCGGGGCCGCGGCGACCTCGAGGATAACTAAGGAGAGCGTTTCCATGGCCAGAAGAAAAAAACCGGTTCCCCGGCCCATAAAAACCTGGTTCGGGTTCCCGCGCGAGAACGGCGACGTCGGCGCGCGCAACTACCTCCTCGTCCTGAGCGGCACGCTTTACGCCAACCCCACCTGCGAGCGCGTCGCCCGCACCCTCAGGCACAGCGTCGCCATCACCCATCCCCTGGGCCGGTGCCAGATCGCGCCCGACCTCAAGCGCACCTTCGACACCCTCGTCGCCCACGGCCAGAACGCCAACGCCGGGGCCGTCATCGTCATCGACCACCACCGCGAGGAGGGTTGCACCGCCGACGAGATCGCCCACGAGATCGCCAAGTCGGGCAAGCGCGTCGAGGCGCTCAACATCCGCCTCGGCGGCGGGGCCATCGAGGTCACCGCCCAGGCCACCCGCATCGGCATGGAGATGGTCCGGGGGCTCACCAACGAGCGCCGCCGTGAGGTGCCCGTCTCGAAACTCCTCCTCGGCCTCAACTGCGGCACCTCGGACACGACCTCGGGCATCTCGCACAACAAGGCGACCGGCTGGGTCACCGATCAGGTCGTCAAGCTCGGCGGCCGGGCCCTTCTCGCCGAGACGACCGAGATGATGGGCGGCGAGGATGTCCTCGCGGACAAATGCGTGCGCCCGGCGCTGGGCAAGCGGATATGGGCGATGGTCAACAAGATGGAGGCGGACATCCTCGCCTGCGGGGTCGATCTGCGCGGGAGCCAGCCCACCGGCGACAACATGGAGGGCGGCCTGACCACCATCGAGGAAAAATCCCTCGGCGCTATCCAGAAGGCGGGCTCGGCCCCCATCGTGGACGTGATTCCCTACTCCGTCCGCGCGAAACGCACCCCTGGCCTCCACGTTATGGACACCCCGGGCCACGGCGGCGAGTCCATCACCGGCATCGCAGGTGGCGGGGCGCAGGTCCTGATCTTCTCGACGGGCGGCGGCCACACCATCAACCACCCGCTGATGAGCACGTTGCGCATCACGGGCAACCCGGTTTCGGCCGAGCTTCAGCGCGACACCCTCGACGTGGATGTCTCCGACATCTTCACCGGAACGCCCATCGAGGTGGCCGGGCGGCGCGTCTACAATGAGGTGATCGACATCGCCAGCGGCAAGATGACCAAGGCCGAAATCCTCCACGAGGACAACGCCTTCGCCATCACCCGCACCGGGCCCAGCGTCTAGCGGGCGGCGGGCGCGGCGGGCGCGGCGGAATGCCGCTCATCACCTACGCCGAGGCGGTGGCCCGCATCGCCGGGGAGGAGCGCGGTGAGGGGTGGCTCGCCCACTGCGAGCACGAGGGAATCTTTCAGCTCCCGACCGCCGAGTGGGCCGACGCTATCGCCGCCGCCATCGCCCCCCTCGGGGCGGAGCGGCCCCTCGAAGTGGGCGCGGGCTCGGGAGTCTTTGGCCGGGCGCTGATCGAGCGCGGCATTTCGATCCGCCTCACCGATCCGGCCCCGGCGGGGGCGGGGGATGTCGAGCCCCTGGGGGTGGCGGAGGCGCTTGAGCGTCACCGGCCCGACCTGGTTCTTTCCTGCTGGCTCCCCTTCGACCTGGGCGCGGAGAAAATCATCTTCGCGCACCCGGATGTGCGCTGGTATCTGGCGGTCGTTCAAACGGGACCGGGATTCACGGGGAGCGAGGCGCTCTGGGCCGATCACGGCTGGCGCTCCTGGCGAATCGAGGCGGCCGACCGCTGGTCCGTCTCCCGGAGCGATTTTCTCTCCGAGGTGGACCGGGGCGAGCACGTCCGCCACGGCGCGGCGTTTCTATTCGAGCGAGCTAATTGCCACAACTAAAATGATATCAATTATATTTACGCCATTATCCAGAAAGGACTTCGCATGAGCCAGCTCGTCATGGCGGATGAACTCAGACGCTTCGTCACGGAAGTATTCCTCGACACGGGCATGCCCGAGGCGGACGCGGCCTGGACCGCCGAAACCCTCGTCCAGGCCGAATTGCGCGGCACCTCGAGCCACGGCGTTATCCGCATCCCCGACTACGCGAAGCGGCTCAAGAACGGGGCCAACAACCCCGTCCCCGACATCAAGATCGTCAAGGACGCGGGGGCGCTCGCCCTCATGGACGGCGACAACGGCATGGGTCAGGTCGTCTCCAAACGCGGGATGGAGGAATGCCTCGACCGCGCCGGGGAGCACAACGTGGGCGTCGTCATCATGCAGCGAAGCAACCATTTCGGCGCGGCCGCCAGCTTCGCCGCCCTCGCGCTGGACCGGGGCATGGTCGGCCTCGTCACGACGAACACCGTGAAGGTGATCGCCCCCTTCGGCGGCAAGGAGAAACAAATCGGAAACAACCCGGTCTCCATCGCCGTGCCCGGCGACCCGCCCATCGTGCTCGACATGGCGCTCAGCACCGTGGCGCGCGGCTATGTCCTCCAGGCGCTCAAGGCGGGAAAGCCCATCCCCGAGGGCTGGGGGGTGGACAGCGAGGGCGAGCCCACCACCGACCCCGGCGAAGTCCTCCAAACGGGCTCGCTCACCGCGGTCGCCGGATACAAGGGCGTCGGCCTCTCGGTCGCCATCGACGCCATCCTGGGCTCGGTGACGGGCGGGGCGCACAGCCACAACGTCGTCGGCATCATGAACCCGGCGGATCCGGGCAACGTCACCCACGTTTTCGCCGCCCTCCGCATCGAGGCCCTGCTTCCACTGGCCGAATTCAGCGCCACCGTGAACGCGCTTGGCGCCTTCCTCCGAGCCTCGCCGAAGGCGGCCGGGGTCGAGCGCATCTGGATGCCGGGCGAGATCGAGCATGAGAGCGAAAAGGAACGAATCGAAAGCGGCATCCCCCTCCTCCCCGAGCGCTATGCCGAACTCGCCGAGCTGGCCGGGAAAATCGGCATCCCCGAGCTGGAAACCCGTTCATGAGCGCATCCTCCGAGACGCCGCCCGGGGAGCTGGCCGCCGTCGCCGCGCAGTTCGCCCGGGGAGCGGGCGAAATCCTCCTGGGCCTCTTCGGAAAACGCGTCGAGGTGGACTACAAGAACAAAGCGAAGACCGACCCCGTCAGCGAGGCCGACACGGCGAGCCAAGATTTTCTGGCGAAAGCCATCGCCTCGAAATTCCCCGGCCACGGCGTCCTCGGCGAGGAAAAACCCAGGGACAAGGACGAGGCCCGGCGCGAGGGCGAGCGCGAGGTGCCCGATTATCTGTGGGTGCTCGACCCCCTGGACGGGACAAAAAATTTCCTGAACGGTCTCCCGATCTGGGGGTGCTCGGTCGGGGTGCTTTTGAGGGGGCGGCCCGTCGCGGGCGCGATCTTCACCCCGGAACCAGGACCGGACGGCGGCGGGACGATTTACCGCGCCTCGGAGGGCGGCGGCGCCTTCCGCGACGGCCATCCCATCCAGGTCGCCGGCGACGAACAACCCACCGGCAAGCGCATCGCCAGCCTGCCCGGCTCCCACTGGACCCAGTTCCAACCGACGGGGCCGCTTAAGTCGAGCCTAGGGGAAGTGCGGGCTCCCGGCTCGATGGCCTACGAGCTCGCCCTCGTCGCCCGGGGAGGGCTCCACTACGCCCTGTTCGGGGCGCCGAGCATCTGGGACGTCGCGGCCGGGGTCCTCATCGTCCGGGAGGCGGGAGGGGCGCCCCTCATCCGCCTTAACGGGACCGACCGGTGGGAGGCGCTCGATAGTTTTTTCCCGCCCGAGAGACTGCCCAAAAACATCGACGCCGCCCGGAGGTGGCGGCGCTCGCTGCTCGCGGGGAATCCGGCGCTGTGCAAATTCATCTCGGCCAACATCCGAAAAGTGAACCGTCCCCGCCTCTGGACCGGGAAGCGCCCGAGGGGGTGAGCGGCGCGGCGGAAAATTCTCGCGCGCCCTCAACTCTCCAGCCTCCATACCTCCCCAGCTCCCTCACCTCCCCAGCGGGGGGACGGGGACGGGCTTGAAGCTATCGACGGGCGCTTTTTCCCCGGAAGTCTGGATCTCGGGGGGCTCTTTTTTCCCGGCCGGCGGCTGGCTCCGGTAGGAGTTCCACTCCTTGAGCCTGAGCTCGAAAAGGGGCGGCGGGCGATCTCGTTCCCCCTCGGGCGATCTCCCCGGGATAGAGAAAACAAACGGCCGCCTCACCCCCGGCGCGAGCCAGTTGACCCGATGGGTGGTCGTGCAGCAGCGCCTTCCCTTTTCGACCAGGACGGCCTCGAGAACCAGATCGTAGGCAAAATCCGTATCGATGTTCAGAAGGGTCCCACGGACCCGGAGGACGGCCTTGCACGTCCGGCAGCGGCGCGGGCGGTGGACCTCGATCTCGGCGTTCTTGATCTTCACCCACCGGGCGGCGCTCCGGCTCCGCTCCTTCCGCATCAAGGAAAGCGAGGCGAGGATTCGCCCCTTGTGAGGGGTGCCGGGATAGCTTTCGAGGAAGCGCTCGAGGGCGGAGGCGCTCCCCGATCGTTCGGCCGAGCGGAGCATCTCCTCCTCGATATGGCCGGCGACGATCCTCGCCTCGGGAGTCCCCTTGTAGCGCCGGAGAAATTCCCGGGCGTCGTCGATTTTTTTCCGGGACATCACGCGATCGAAGCTGGCCTGGCGGAGCGCTTCCCTGGCCTCTTTCAGATACGGCGTTTCGGGGTTGTCGTGGACATAGCGCGAGAGGGTCAATTCGCTTCCGCTCGCAATCGCCCGGTCGAGCAACAGCCGCTCGAGGCGCTGGGTCGCCGAGGCGGTCCACTCGCTTTTCGCCTTTCGGTGGCGCGCAATGAAGGCGCGGTAGGCGTCGATGGTGTCCTTCTCCCTCGCCAGCTTGTACTCCGCCCGCTGAAGCCTCTCCTGCGCCGAGGAGGCGAAGCGGCCCCCCGGGTATTTTTCGAGAAACGCCTGGAGCTTATCCGCCTCCATCCGGGAGATGGCGTCATAGTAGGAGAGGCGCTCGGACAGGAGACGGGCGCGGCGGGCATGTTTTCCGGTCGGACGCCGATCGAGGTAGGCGTTGTAGGCGGGAGCTGTGTGCAGTTCGACCGCCCTTTGAAAATCGCTGTCGTCCGCGAGGACGTCCGCCGAATCGGCCTCGTGGGCCGCCTCCACCCGCGGCGGTTCCCGCCTCACGCCGGGGAGGGCGCCAAGCCGCCGGCCCAGTCCACAGGCGCTCAAAGCGAGCGGCAAAAGAAAAAGGCAAGCCGCCGCCCGCCGCGAAACACTCCGGCCACAGCCGCGCATTCGAAATCTCCCTTTAAACGATTATTCCGGCCGGACCCGGCGCGCCAGGACGCCATGCCCGCCTAAACGGGCGGCCAGGGATAGCTCCGGTACTCCTCGGGGAGGGGCAGCCGGGGCTGGTCCAAAAACGCCCGCACCCTCCTGCGGAACATATCAAACTCTTCACTGTCGATCAGGGAACCCACCTCGCGGGCCAGCGGGCTATCTCCGCCGTCGAGCAGCCGGTCGAGGCCCTTGAGATCGTCGATCAGCTTGTCGGGCAGTTCCCGGCCCGCGAAATCCCAGATGACGGTCCTCAGCTTGGGCTCGGCGTGAAACGTCAGGCCGTGGTCGATGCCCCAGACGCGGCCATCGTCTCCCTTGAGGCAGTGCCCCCCCTTCCGGTCGGTGTTGTTCACGATGAGGTCGAACACCGCCAACATGAAAAGCTCGGGGCGGCCCTCCTCGAGGAGGGAGAAATAGTTGGCCTTCTGGTCGTGGGCGACGAAAAGCTGCATCGACCCCTCGCCGTGGGGACCGTCGCGGATGACGGTGGGCGGAACCAGATGCCAACCAAGGGCCTCGCTGACCAGAAACGAGCACCGCTCGCGGCGGTGAAGAGTGCCGTAGGGAAAATCCCAAAGCGGGCGCTCGCCGCCGGCGGGCTTGTAGATTCCGAGAAAGCCGGTCTCCCCGCTCTGGAGCTGGACCACGAAGGTATAGTTCGAACCGTGGGGGACGAGCTCGCCCCCCTCGATTTCGGCGCTGGAGAGCATCTCCTCGATCCGCGCCGGCGTGAGGCGCAGTCTCTTCTCCCCGCTTTCGCCCGGAGAGCTTTCGGCGTCTCCTCCCCCGGGGCAGCATCCCGGATCGGGGGCGCCTCCGCGATCAGGGCCGAAAACCATCTCAGCGGCCACGTCGCCAGCCGGGGCCACGCCACCTGCCGGGGCCGCAAGCGGCTCGGGGATTAATGCTTGAAGTGGCCATTCGAATTGGGATTGACCTTTCCGGCGGCGACGAGCGCCTGCCGGGAGACAGAGTCCGTTCCCCTACCCGAGGCGCAGAGCTCTAGGCTCCGGTCCACGAAACCCACCGAGGCGCTCACCTGGAGGGAGATCTGAAGCATGGCCCGGGGCGGATTCTCCTCCTCACCGGCCATACTCTCCATACCCTCCTCCCCCTCGGGGAAGGCGGAGTCCTCATCCTCGAGCGCATCGTGGAAGAAAAGCGTGACATGCTCCTTGCCGGGACCGAAGGCCAGGCCCAGGCGGCCCACCTTGAACTCGACGGCCTCGCGCGAGGATCCTTCGAGCATTCCCTCATCTTCCACGAAGGGAACGCCCGCCCCCTCGGCCCCCTCGCCCGCTTTCCAGGGTTCGCTCTCGAGGAGTTTCTTGATCGCCACCGAGAGGCCGTAAAGCTGTTCCTTCTCGATCCAGAGCGTGGCGGCTGCAGGCGGCGACCCGTCGATCAGGAGGCGGAACACCCGCTTCCCCGGAACGCCCAGCGACTCGGGCTCGACCCCGTTCACCAAACCGAAATTATGTCGCGCCATTTCCATCGTGTCGCGTGTCCTATGATTAAAACAATAAAAAACCCGTTAAAACGGCGGCCCGCGGGTTCTTTTCTCCCGGTCCGAGCCGCCCTATAATCCCCCCTACTGGAGGTGCGCCGCCCGCTCCAACGAACCGGATACCGCAGGCCGTTCAAATGACCCAGTCCAAAAACAAGCCAGACGAGAGAGATAGGGCCGGCCTGATGGAGTACTGCATCCTGGCCCTGATGATCGTCGTCGTGACCGTCACCGCCTGGACCCTCGTCGACAACGGCCTTCTCGACACCCTGACCAGCCTATTGAAATAGCGCCGCCGCCGTCAATTCGGAACAAATCCTCCAGGCGTTTCATCTCCTCTAAATCTCACCGGGGCCGGGCCGTCGGGCGGGCCCTTCGGACGGGATCAACCGGCGCAAATCCTCTTTTCGGACGGCAATCGGAAAATTTCGACACCACCGCATACCATGCCTCGGCGGCGAACAAAAGGTCCGCCCGCCTTGTCAAAGAACCGCCGCCGGGCGATATTCTCACGACACGCCGATGCGGGCCGCCGGTGGAGCCGGCGGGTTCGTCGCGCGCCTCCTTTCGGCTCGCGGGCGCGGGTATATTCTTCCACCATCCAGCTCTTATATAGCGAGGACCCAAATGGGAATGACCAAATTCGATTTTTCAGGGCAGGTGGCCGTCGTCACCGGCGCCGCCGTGGGCATCGGCCGGGGCGCGGCCGAGGCCTTCACCGAGGCCGGAGCGCGGACCTACCTTCTCGACATCGACGATGAGAAAACCGAAAAGGCCGCCGAGGCGATCCGCGCCGCGGGCGGCGAGGCCACTTTTTTTCACTGCGACATCACCGACTCGAAATCCGTCCGGGAGACCTTCGACCGCATCGTCTCCGAGGCCGGACGCATCGACATTTTGCTGAACAACGCCGGCGGCTTCACCTCACAGCTCACTGTCGCCGAGACCACCGAGGAGGAATGGGACGCGGTCATCGACCGGAACCTCAAGGGCCTCTTCCTCTGCTCGCGGGCCGCCATCCCCACCCTCATGAAGCAAAAAAGCGGCCGGATCATCAACATGGGCTCCGCCGCCGGCCAGGTTTCGATGACCCGCTCATCGCCCCCCTACTCGGCGGCCAAGGCGGGCGTCCACGCGATGACCCGGGTGATGGCGAACGAACTCGGAGGCCACAACATCACCGTCAACGCCATCGCCCCCGGCACCACCGCGACCGACCGCGTCATCGCCCTCAGGAGCCCCGAGCAGAGAAAACAGATCGGGGCCATGTCGCCCCTCGGGCGAATCGGCGAGGTCGAGGACATGGTGGGCTGGATTCTCTTTCTCGCCTCGCCGGAGGCGGGCTACTACACGGGCCAGACAGTTTCGGTGAACGGCGGCCGCCACGCGGTCTGATTTTTCATCTTCCCGGAAGGCGCGCGTCATGAGCGACTATCTCGAATTCGATCCCGGCGCCATCGAGCGACGCGAGGTCTACCGCCTCCTGACCGGCTCCGTCGTCCCCCGGCCCATCGGCTGGGCCTCGACGCGGAGCGCGGCGGGCGTCGACAATCTCGCTCCCTTCAGTTTTTTCACGGTGGTGTGCGTCGCGCCGCCGATGATCACCCTCACGATCGCCCGCAACCCGGACGGGAGCAAGAAACACACCCTCCGGAACGCCGAGGAGACCGGCGAGTTCTGCGTCAACGTGGTCGATGTCGCCAACTGGAAGGAGATGGTGGACTCGGCGAACGGCCTCCCCGAGGGGGAGAGCGAGTTCGACGCCACCGGCCTGACCGCCATCCCCGGCGTCGGGACGGGCGCTCCCCGCGTGAAGGAGGCGCCCATTCATCTCGAGTGCAAGGTGGACCGGGTGCTCGAGCTGGGCCCCAACAAACACCCCCTGCTCTTCGGCGAGGTGGTCCGCTTCCACGTCCGGCCGGACGTCATGGAGGGGAAATACATCCGGATGGAAAAACTCGACCCCCTGGGCCGCCTGAACGGCATGTTCTACTCCACGACCGGTGAGATCCTGGAGCGCTCCTTTGACGACGGCCAACCACGGTAGGCGGATCCCCGCTACAACCCGCCCTTCTGGCGAATCCGAAAAAAAAACCAGCCGCTCGGCCTCGCCTGTTTTTTTCCGCAAGATTTCCCTGAGCCTCGGCTCCCCGGCAGCGTCAATCGCCAGCGAGACCCGCTCCTGGGCCCCTGCCGGCGGCCCCTATATTCAGATCGAGCGGCTCGGGGCCGTTATCCAACCTCGAAGCCGGCCTCCTCGACCGCCTTCTCGAAATCCTTGACGCCGGCCGCGGCCTCGTCGAAGGCCACCTCGGCGGTCCCGGCCGAGAGGTCAACTTTCGCCGAGCTGACGCCAGCGACCCCGCCCAGCGCTCCTTCAACGGCCGCCTGGCAGTGCTCGCAGGACATGCCCTTCACCTGAATCGTCATATTTCCCATCCTCGAATCCTCCGATAATTATTGATTATAATCACCGCTCCGGCTTCCACCGCCGGAGCAAAAGGGTGTTGCTCACCACCGACACCGAACTGAACGCCATCGCCGCGCCCGCCACCACCGGGCTCAGAACACCCAGCGCCGCGAGGGGGATTCCCAAAACATTGTAGAAAAACGCCCAGAAAAGATTCTGTCTAATTTTGCGGAGCGTCGCCCGCGACAATCGGACCGCGTCGGTGACGCCCATCAAATCCCCGCGCATCAGGGTGACGTCCGAGGCCTCCATCGCCACGTCCGTCCCCGTACCGACGGCGAAGCCAACGTCGGCCTCCGCCAGCGCGGGCGCGTCGTTGATTCCGTCGCCCACCATCCCGACCACTTTCCCCTGCCCGCGAAGCGCCTTCACCTTGGCCGCCTTCTCCTCGGGTAGCACCTCGGCCATGACGCCCGTTATCCCCGCCTGGGCGGCGATGGCTCCGGCCGTGCGGCGGTTGTCCCCGGTCATCATGAAAACCTCAATCCCCATCCCGAGAAAAGATTTCACGGCTCCTGGCGAGGTGTCCTTGAGCGTATCCGCCACCGCCAGCACCCCTAAAATCTCTTTTTCGTCGGCGAGGAACATCACCGTCTTACCGGCCTCCTCCATCGCCGCCACCTCGGGCGCATGATCGGCCGGCGAGAGGCCGCGCCCGGCCATGAGTTTTTCGTTCCCCAGCCAAAGCGCCCGGCCCCCGATTTTCACCTCGAGGCCGTGCCCCGGCACGGCCCGGAAATCCACAGCCGGAAGCAGCTCAACGCCCTCCCGCTTCCCCCGCGCCAGAATCGCCTCGCCGAGGGGGTGCTCTGAGCCCTGCTCGGCGCTCGCCGCGAGCTGGAGAAGGCCAGCAACGTCCATCCCGCCGAACGAAACGATGTCGGTCACCTCGGGCTTGCCGGTCGTGAGGGTACCGGTCTTGTCGAGAATGATGGCGTCGAGCTTATGGGCGGTCTCGAGCGACTCGCCCCCCTTGATGAGGATGCCCGCCTCGGCGCCCTTGCCGGTCCCGACCATGATGGCGGTCGGGGT
>JAVEPB010000019.1 GCA_030922375.1 bacterium
TTGGACGCTTACCGTCCGGGATCGGACGGCCGAAAACGCGGTTTGGAGCTATGAGAACCCCATCGAAAGTGTCCCCGAGATTTCGAAATATATCGCCTTTTACTGGAATCGGATGGACGCATGGTACGAAGAGGACGAGGAGGTATTCCTCCACCCAAGGGACCCCTACAAGCGAGTCGATGTGCTGAAAAGCTCGCGCCATATCCGCGTTGTACTGGCGGGAGAGACAATTGCCGAAAGCCGCCGCCCTCATGTTCTATTCGAAACGGGCCTGCCGCCCCGCTACTACCTCCCCGGGGAAGATGTTCGGATGGAGATATTGACCCAAACCGAGCGCACTACCGTTTGCCCCTACAAGGGGACCGCGGTGTATTGGTCGGCCGAGCTGGGCGGAGAGGTTTTCGAGGATATCGTATGGAGCTACCCGGACCCGATACCGGAATGTCCGAAAATCAGAGGTCTGCTGGCCTTCTACCCCGAGCGTGTGGAAGATATTTTCGTTGATGGAGAGCCGGGCGAGAAGCGGCCGCCAAAGGACAGGAGTTAGATCAGAAAAAGTCAGCGCTTTTGCCGGAAAGGACGGCTCTTGGGTTTCTCTCCCCGTCCCCGCCTGGCGCCGCCGGTGCCTTTTTTCAACATACGTTTCCTGAAGCTCACGCGAACCGCCGTCCCCTCGAAATCGAATTCCTTGCGCAAGCGGTTTTCGATGAATCGGCTGTATTGCGCTTCGGGCAGATTTTTTGCCCGAGAGGCGAAAATGACGAATTGAGGCGGAGCGATCGAAGCCTGGGTGGCGTAGAGAAGATTGGGGCGGCGGCCGGTCCGGCCTGAAGGGGGTGGATGCTCCCTCGTCCAACGATTGAACGCCTGATTGAGCTTTCCGGTCGATACGCGGCGGCGATGGGAAGCGATAATCAGGTCGATCAGGCCGAAAATCCTGTCCGTCCGCTGCCCGCTCAACGCGGAAATGGAAACCACGGGCGCGAAATCGATGTGAATGAGCTTTCGGTGAACCAACTGGACGTTTTCATCGAAGCTCTTCTCGTCCTTTTCGACCAGGTCCCATTTGTTCAGCAAGACGGCGCAGGCGCGGCCCGAGTCGACGATGTGCCGGGCAATCTGAGCGTCGATGGCCTTGGGTCCCTCGGTTGCGTCCACCACCAACAAGACGGCTTCGGCGCGTTCGATGCTCCTGAAGGCGAGGATCATGCTCACGACATCGGCCTTGTTGTTCCCGACTTTTCCTCTTTTCCGGATTCCGGCAGTGTCAACGAAGCGATAGAGGGCCTCTCCCTGACGGCAAAGAGAGTCGATCGGGTCGCGGGTGGTTCCCGGAACGGGGCTGACGAGAATGCGCTCCTCACCCAGCAGGGAGTTGATTAGCGAGGATTTGCCGGCGTTGGGCCGACCGACGACAGCGACACGGATCTCCCCGTCCCCGGAGGGAGGCTCGGGCTCCTCTCCGGGACCCATTCCCAGCGCCTCCTCGATCAGATCGCTCACGCCCGCGCCATGCTCGGCCGAGATGCTGCGTGGCTCCCCCAGGCCGAGACCGAAAAAATCCCAAACTCCCTCCCGCGCCTGGTTTGCGTCGGTTTTATTGACGACGAGCAGAACCGGTTTCCCGGTCACCCGCACCATCCCGGCGATATTTTCGTCCGCGGGAGTCACCCCCTCGCGGCCGTCCACCATGAAGATCACCACATCGCCCTCTTCGATGGCGGCGGCGGCCTGGCGGTTGATCAGCGGGCTGAAGGGGTCCTCCTCGGCATCGGTGATGCCGCCGGTGTCCACAGCGAGAAACGGAGTTCCCTCCCACTCCCCCCGGCCATAGTGGCGATCTCGGGTCACACCCGGCGAGGCCTCTACGATGGCCCGCCGCCGGCCGATAAGGCGATTAAAGAGGGTGGATTTCCCCACGTTGGGGCGTCCTACGATGACGATTACGGGAAGAGGCATGATCGATCCAGGATTCCAGCCGATTGTTATCGGAAATTACGCCCCAAGGCCGGGCCCTTTCGCTAGGGCCGGGCCCTTCCGGTGATAAGCGAGGCGCCGGAGGCACGCCGTACGGAAATACCTACGAACCTCGTTATCCCCTTGGCGATTCCCTCGGACAGGGCATGGCGGTATTTCTTCGTGCGCAGGCGCCTGGCCTCCCCCGAGTTGGTGACAAACGCCATTTCAATCAGGATGCTCGGCATTTTAGCGCCAACGAGAACATAGAAAGGGCCCCGCTTCACACCCAGATCCTTCACCTCCGGATATTTCTTCCGAAGGCGGGCGACCGACGATTTTTGGACCGCGTTGGCGAGTTGGTGCGACTCGGTCACTTTCGAACGGAGCATCAAATCGTTGAGGATTTTTTGCAAGTCGCTCAGGCGGCTGACAGTGGTTCCGCTCTCCCGGGCCGCCAGCTCCATTGCCCGGGGCGTGGAGGCCTCGGCCAGCAGGTAGGTTTCAATCCCTCTGGTTCTCCGAATCGGCGAGCTGTTGAGATGGATTGAGACAAAAACGTCGGCGTCGTGGCGGTTGGCGAACGATGTCCGATCGGCAAGTTCGATGAAACGGTCCCGGTTTCGGGTTAAAAGAACAGTGTTCCCTGGCGGGAGCAAGCCGCGAAGGGCCACGGCCGTACGCTTGGAAATATCGAGGGCCACTTTTTTTTCGACAAGGCCGTAGAGTCCGGAAGCGCCGGGGTCTCTTCCCCCATGCCCCGGATCAAGAACGATGCGGCCGAGACCGGCCCGGAAGCGCGCCGTCATATTCAGCGATCGCCGTTTTTTGTCTTCCGGAACAGGGCCTCTGCCCGCTTCCCCAAGGATTGCGCGCCCGATTCGATCATCGCGGGCGGGTGATCGGCTTCCCGGGCCGGGCCGGGAGCGAGCCGCTTTAGGAGCGCTTCTCTTGACTGATCGCTCCAGTGGGGCTCGCGGCCGCCTTCTGGCGATCCGGGTCTCCCGCAAATCGATCACAATCCGGTTGGGCTCGGGAAGGGTAAAAATTTTGTGGCGGATTTTTCCTCCCCGCAACTCGATTACAAGGCGCATCAGGTTTTTACCGGGTCGGCCGACGCGGAGCCTTCTGGCAATGCTGTTTTTGTCGAACGAGGGCATTCTGAATCCCGGCCGTAGGCGGCCGGAGGGGATGTCCACGAAAAGGCGCGGCGGATTCTTCAAGCGGCCCGAACGAAAATTAAGGGACTCCCGGTTCAGGAGGAGGACAACCCGGGTGTAGCCCTCGGTGCTGAAGTGCCGGAGGGCCGTCACGCGAACCGCCGCCAGGGCAGAGGGCGCGGCAAGGAGGCCCCACCCCACGATCAGGATCAGGATCGAAAGGAACGGGAAAGAAGACCTGGCGCCCCGCCCGCCGGAGCGGTCAGCGGACCCTTCCAACATGGCACCTCCGGCTAGGCGGCTAGAGCAGGGACGAAAAAAGGTTAAGTTCCAAACTGCCAGCTGCTCAGGTATTCCTCCTGCTCGGCAGTGAGGGAGTCGATATCGACGCCCAGACTTAGCAGTTTGAGGCGGGCGATTTCGTCGTCGAGACTCTGGGGAACGGGATACACCTTCTTCTCGAGGTTTTTCGCCTCGTTGACCAGGTGTTCGGCGGCAAGGGCCTGGTTGGCGAAACTCATATCCATCACGGCGCTCGGATGACCCTCGGCCGTCGCCAGGTTGACGAGCCTTCCGCCGCCGATAACGACGATACGCCGGCCGTCGCCCATCGTGTACTCATCCACGAGATCCCTTATTTCGCGCTTGTTCTTGGCTTCTTTCTCGAGACCCTCGATGTCGATCTCGACATCGAAATGCCCCGAATTGGAAATAATGGCACCGTCCTGCATCGCGTTGATATGCTCCATACGGATGACACCTTTGTTTCCGGTCACCGTGCAGAAAAAATTTCCAATCTTGGCGGCTACGCTCATGGGCTCCACCCTGAAACCGTCCATGACCGCCTCCAGGGCGGGAAGCGGGTCCACCTCTGTGACAATGACGTTCGCTCCCATGCCTTTCGCACGGCTGGCGAGCCCTTTTCCGCACCATCCGTAGCCGGAAACGACGAAAACGGAACCGGCCAGGAGACGATTTGTCGCCCGGATAATTCCGTCCAGCGTGCTTTGTCCGGTTCCGTAGCGGTTGTCGAAGAAATGTTTGGTATTGGCGTCATTCACGGCGATGACGGGAAACTGAAGGATATTATCCTTGGCCATGGCCCTTAGGCGGATGACACCGGTCGTCGTCTCCTCGGTGCTTCCGATGATGTTGGGGATCAGTTCCTTGCGCTCGGTCAGAACTTCGGTAACCAAATCGGCCCCGTCGTCCATGGTGATATTCGGTTCCGTGTCGAGAACCGATCTCATGTGGTTGTAGTAGGTCTCCCGGTTCTCACCCTTGATGGCGAAGACGGGAATATTCTCATTAACGACTAACGTCGCCGCCAGATCGTCTTGTGTCGAAAGCGGATTCGAGGCGCAAATATTGGCTTCGGCGCCGCCGGCCACCAAGGTTTTCATCAAAACACCGGTTTCAGTAGTCACATGCAGGCAAGCCGAGATACGAATGCCCTTGAGGGGTTTTTCCAGCTCGAAACGCTCCCGTATAGAGTTGAGTACGGGCATGCTCCTCTCCGCCCATTCCATCCGCAGGGCGCCCTTGCTGGCCAAATCCTTGTCCTTGATATCGAAATCCATTACAGCTCCATGTGCTTGTAGGGCCGCGAAATCCGCCCGGCAGCGGGGCATTTCCGCGGGCGTTGGTTAGATCCCCAATTCTTTGCGCAAGTCGTCCACTTTGTCGGTGTGCTCCCAGGTGAATTCGGGGAGATCACGTCCAAAGTGGCCGTAGGCGGCGGTCTTTTGGTAGATGGGACGCCTCAGATCGAGGCCTTCGATAATTTCCTTGGGTTTGAGACCGAAAACATTTCGCACCGCGGCCGAGAGTTTCTTCGGTTTCACCTTGCCGGTTCCAAAGTCGTCCACAAGAACAGATACGGGGTCGGCAACGCCGATGGCGTAAGCAAGTTGCACTTCGCAGCGCTCGGCCAGATCGGCGGCGACGATATTTTTCGCCACATAGCGGGCCATGTAGGCGGCCGAGCGGTCCACCTTGGACGGGTCCTTGCCGGAGAAGGCCCCTCCCCCGTGCCGGCTGTAGCCGCCGTATGTGTCCACGATGATTTTGCGCCCGGTGAGGCCGGTGTCTCCCATGGGACCGCCGATGATGAAAACCCCTGTCGGATTAACGTAGAAGGTCGTGTCATTGGATATCATTTTCTCGTCCACGATCGGTTTGATGACATGGGTGATAATGTCCTCGCGGATAGTGGCGAGGTCCACCTCTTCCGAGTGTTGGACGGAAATGACGACATTTTCGATGGCGACGGGCCGATTTTTCTCGTAGCGAACCGAAACCTGGCTTTTGCTGTCTGGGCGGAGATAGGGAAGCGTGCCATCGCGGCGGACGGCGGTCGTCCGCTCGACGAGCTTATGTGAAAGCATAATGGGCATCGGCATGAGCTCTTCGGTTTCCCGGCAGGCGAAACCGAACATCATGCCCTGATCACCGGCCCCCTGGTCCTTATGCAGGCCCTCCCCCTCTGATACCCCTTGGGAAATGTTGGGTGACTGGCGGTCAATCGCGTTAACAATGGCGCATGTGTCGCAATCGAAACCGAAGGCGGCATCGTCGTAGCCAATCCTTCGTATGGTTTCCCGTGCGATTGTTTTAGGGTCGTACTGTGCCCTTGTCGTGATTTCACCGGCAATAAATACAATTCCGGTGGTGAGCAGTGTTTCGCAAGCCACCCTCCCAAAAGGGTCCTGGGCGAAAATGGCGTCCAGAACGGCGTCACTGATCTGGTCAGCCATCTTGTCCGGATGTCCTTCGGATACGGATTCCGATGTGAATATAAAATCGTTGCTTCCAACCGATGCCATCAAGTGTCTCCCAGCGATTGCGTAAACTGTAAATTCGAGCGATTACAGCCGCGGTTAATTAATTGAGCGGGACCTCGATTTTTCTCTCTTGGCCCGGCGAAATATAAATGGTTTTTGTAATAAAGGCCAATAGCTGCAGGTCAGCGCCCGACCTTCATCAAGACACTGTTTTATGGGCGGTTAGTCAAACGATTAGTCGCGGGCATCAGTCGCCGGATGCCGGAGAATAATGAACGGACGCATCTTGGCCACAGTAGACGGCAAATATCCGCCCTGTTCCTCGGCCCCGTACACGTAAACCTCATTCGGCCCCGAATCAAGCGGCCTGGCGCTACGCCAGCATCGGGCGGCGGTCCTGTTTTCACTCCTCGAAGCTGTTCTCGACAAGCGCGGCCAGCTGTTCGACGGCATCCTGGGCGTCCTCGCCATCGGCCCGGATGGTCAGTTCCGCGCCAACGGGCGCGGTGAGCATCATGACACCCATAATGCTCTTCCCGTCCACCTCCATGCCGCGGCATGAGACGAAAATCTCGCATTCAAACCGGGTGGAAAGCTGGGCAAATGCGGCCGCCGCTCGCGCGTGTACACCGAGTTCGTTGGTTACAGTGACATTCCTTTCGGGCACGTTTAATCCTTTTTGCCTGATTTCTCGGGTTTCATCGCCTCGAGCATTTCGCTGGGCTGGGCGAGATTCCGCCTTCCGTATTCGACCAGAAAATTAGCCGCCTCCTTGGAGGTTTTGCCCTTAATAAAGGGAACCTTGAGCAACATAGGGAGATTGACGCCGGTTACAACTTCGACTCCCTTGCGGTTCAACATGGGCAGGGTGGCATTCGTCGGAGTTCCTCCCATCATGTCTGTCATGATGATTACCCCCTCGCCCGAGTCGACCTCGTCCACCGCCCGGCCAATTTCCGCCGAAAGCGTACCCGGCACCCTGCCTGGCTCAAGACCGATAGCGCGCATCTGGGTGACTCCGGCGAGCACGGATTCCGCGGCCTTGAGGAGCGCGACGGGGAAATCCCCATGTCCCACCACCACCAGTCCGATCAATTCTCCGCTCCCATGGTATCAACGGATTGACGGGAATTTTCCAGGGCAATCTGAGTAGCGAGGTTTCGACTGAATTCATGCGCGGAGAAATATCCCATTCGCTGGAGAAGGCGGTTCCGAGCGGCCACTTCGATAATTGTGGGTACATTTCGCCCGGGGGCGACCGGAATGCGGACCAGGGAAAGCGGATGACCGAGGATTTCCTTCGATTCGAGATCGATCCCCAGTCTATCGAATGATTGGTCGGCGGTCCAAGGAACAAGCTCGATGATCATTTCAACATTTTTCTCGTAGCGGATAGCCACAACGCCGAACAAATCCTTGATATTCAGGATTCCCAATCCCCGGACTTCGAGATGATGTTTCAGCAAGTCGGTGCTCTGGCCCACGAGTTCCTGGCCGTGGAGGTGGATGTCCACCACATCGTCCGCGACAAGGCGGTGTCCCCTGGTGATAAGGTGAAGGGCGCATTCGCTCTTGCCGATTCCGCTTTTCCCCTGGATCAGGACGCCCACACCGTAGAGATCGACGAGGACGCCGTGCATGTGCGCCCGGGAGGCGAGACGGGTCTCCAGATAGGTGAGTATCTGGGGTAGAACCTCCCTGCCCGGGAGCTTTGTGACGATCAGAGGAACCTGGGCTGTGTCGGCGAGGGTGGTGATTCCGTCGGGAAGAGCGTCCACACCGACAATGAGGACAACACAGGGAGGGAGACCGAAAAAAGCTGAAACCGCGCCGGACCGGGCGGTGGCGTCGAGTTTATTGAGATAGGAGAGTTCGGTGTAGCCCCACACCTGAACCCGCCCGGGATGGACCGGCCCCAGATCTCCGGCGAGGGCGAGTCCGTTTTTCTGGAACTGGCTCTCCCGGATCTTGCCATGAATCCCTTCGCGGCCGGCGGCCAACTCGAGGTCGAGGTCTTCCCTCATATCTTCAAAAAACTGAGAAACCGAGAGTTGGTTCATAGAAAGCCTCTGGCCAAAATTGAGTCGCGAATGACGGGCTGGATTGGACTGAAAACGAGAGGGCCAAACAAAATAGCCCGAGGGCGGGTCAATTTCCTTTGTACGGAATCGGCACACTCTCGCCGGATTGAATTCTTGAGTCCATTATAGTCGAAAACCTTGAAATGATCATGCGTTTGGCACAATAACAGGCCCGGAATGGTATTTCATCCATCTAAGTACAATAAAGACAGTATTCTACACTAGCTGTGTTAACTAAAATTAGCGAAATAAATTCTAATATATTGTATAAATGTCGGTTACGATTTTTTAATAATTAATTGAGAGCATGAGCCAGCCAGGCCCCCGAAGCTAATCCCGGTTCTCGAAATGTTCTATAAATATTTGATTAATAGGGGTAAATAGATTCAGATCAGAACTGCTTTCGGCGGCTTGCAGAGAGAATGCGGAGTTCTTTGCGGTATTTGGTGACTGTTCTTCGGGCTATGACAACGTCCACTTCCCGCAATTTCTCGACGAGTTGTTGATCGGTCAGAGGTTTAAGCTTGTCTTCTTTATCGACAATCTCACGGATTTTCTCTTTTACGGCGACAGAGGAGGTACTGCCACCGCCTATGGAAACAAGGCCGCTATGGAAAAAATATTTAAAATTAAAAACACCCTGAGGTGTTTCCATGTATTTTCCGGTCGTCACCCGGCTCACGGTGGATTCGTGCATTTCAATATCCTCGGCCACATCGCGAAGAACGAGGGGGCGGAGTTGGCTGACGCCATGTTCGAGAAAATCCTTTTGAAATGAAACGATGCTCCGGGAAACTTTCATAATGGTTTCACGGCGCTGCTCGATGCTTTTTATGAACCAGACGGCCGCCCGCACCCTTTCTTCGATGTATTTTCGGGTATCGTTCCCGACTTCATTCCGGTTTGCCGCCATGGCACTATATGAAGGGCTGATTCGAAGCGGAGGAAGGCCGTCGTCGTTCAGAGTCACATCGAAACCCTCTCCCCGCTTTGTGACGGTCACGTCGGGTTCGGCGACTTCCACTCGTTCTTGAGAAAAGCGGTCACCTGGCTCGGGGGTCAGAGATCGAATAATTTCGATGGCCGCGTTGATTTTTTCCACGCTCACCTTGAATTGGCGCGCCAGTTTGGAGAAATTTCTTTCGAAAAGCCCCTCGATATTTTCCTCTACCAACGAACGGGCGAGGGGCAGCAGATTGCCGTAGTCCTCTTCGGGCGCATCGAGCATTTCGAGCTGGATAAGCAAACATTCCTTGAGATCTCGAGCGCCGACTCCCGGTGGATCGAAGGACTGGACAAGGCTCAGGGCTTCGTCAAGCGCATCCTGGGGAAAATCCTTTTGGGTGATGAATTCCGCGGGTTCGGAGCGCAGATAACCTGCGTCATCGATATTCCCGATGATTTCCATAGCGAGGGCCAGCACCGTTTTGCTGGCCACCGTGAGATTTAACTGCCACTCAAGGTGCTCATGCAAGGATTCGGGAACGGCGAGCGTTTGTTCGTAGGTGGGAAAGTCGTCGGGGCCGGCGGGTGGAGAAAAGCTGTCGGTGCTGTAATTATCGTGAACGATATTTTCCCAGTCGATTTCAACCTCTCCTCGTTCGTCGGTTTGCGTTTCCGGGAGATCGTCTCGCACCTCGGGCATTTCGCCGTCCACGGTTTCCTTGATTTCATCCGTATTTTCCTCGAGGGTGGAGTTTTCCATCATCTCTTGTTGCACGGCCTGTTGAAGTTCGAGACGCGTCGTCGGCAGGAGGCCGATAGCCTGCTGCAGCATGGCCGTCATGACGAGCCGCTGCTCCGCCCTCAGCACCATTCTCGGCTGAAGCGACAAGAATCAACCTCCTTCGTGGCAAATCCGGCTAAAGTTTGAAACCTTCCCCGAGATACACGCTACGAGCGCGATCGCTCGTAGCAATTAAATCCGGAGTCCCCGTCTCCAGAATTTCCCCCTCGTTAATGATGTAGGCCCGGTCGGCAATCTGGAGCGCCTCCCTGACGTTATGGTCGGTGAGAAGTATCCCGATATCCCGGTTTTTCAATTGAGTAACAATATTTTGAATATCGTTGACAACGATGGGGTCGATCCCGGCAAAGGGCTCGTCAAGGAGAATGAAAGCGGGCGAAGCAGCCAACGCCCTGGCGATTTCCACTCGCCGGCGCTCCCCGCCGGAGAGCGTGTACCCAACCGATTTTCGTATGTGAGCGATATTCAAGTCTTCAAGAAGTTCGTCCGTTCTTTTTCTCCGGGCAGACCGGCCGCCTGGTATCAGTTCGAGTACGGCCATGATATTTTCTTCGACGGTCAGGCGACGGAACACCGACGCTTCCTGGGGAAGGTAGCTCACCCCCTTGCGTGCGCGTTGATACATTGGAATATCGGTTATGGGTTCCTCGTCCAGGAACACCTCCCCCGAATCGGGTTCAATCAAACCGACAATCATATAGAAAATGGTTGTTTTCCCGGCTCCATTGGGACCCAAAAGACCGACGATTTCGCCCGAAAAAACCTCAAGATCCACCTCGTCGACCACGCGCCTTCCGCCAAAACTTTTCACGAGCGCCCGGGCGCGCAGGGAATTATCGCGTTTGCGGTCGCCTTGCGCGCCTTGGGAGCGGCCGTTACTTTCCATTGAAACCGGTTGCAGAGGAGTTCGAATTAGAGCCGGGTTTGTCGTTACCCGGGTACAGGGTCACGCTCACCCGCCGGCTCTTGCTGCCGTAAACAATCGTACGTCCATCCTTGAGAAATATTTCAATTTTTGTCCCGATGACCTGATTTTTATTATCCCAGGCGCGAGGGTTTCCGGTGAGCACGGCGATGCCCGAGGTTTCCCGATAGTCGAGGTGTTCGCCGGAAGCGTACTTGGACTTTTCCTGGGTGATCAAGACATTTCCGATTGCGATTAGCCGATCGACCGAACTCTGGTCCGGTCCGTCGGCGGAGGGATTTTTTTTGTCGCCCGACGCGGCGCCAGCGCCACCAGCGGCGGATTTTTCTTTTTTCTTCATAAATACTTCGAGGCGGTCCGACTGAATTTCCATTTTCCCCTGAATAGCGGAAACCGTACCGATGAAAATAATCATATTTTTTTTGTTGTAGGCCTCCATTTTATCGGAGGTAATGTAGATAGGTTCCTTCTTTTCAGGCTTGGGAGCGGATATCTCCGTCACGGAGGGGGAAGTAGCCGGTTCGGTGGCGCCAACGGCCGCGCTTGGCAATACCCCGATGAAAAAGACCAATGAAATCCCAAGCGCTATGAAGGTGCGAAAAATTTTCTTCCCCGGGAGAAGGCCGTTCGGATGGCAATAGTTTGTCAAGGCATGCTCCCTTCAGGTGGTGACGCCTTCGCCGGCGGGGCGGCTTGTTCGGATGCGGCGGCAAATGTGTTTGAACTCCTATTGTAAATAACGGCCTTCACCTGTTCGTCGAGTTTAAACAGTCCCTTGTCGGTTTCTCCGTGAAGACCCGTTCCTGTCAGATTGAATGAATTTCCCTTGAGAAGTATTTTATCGTCGGTATCGAATTTTTTTTCCTTGGGCCGAAATCGCAACCTTTCGGTTCGAAGAGCGTAACCCTCGGAGGTTTGAATCAGGACATGCCCCCGAATGCTCATGTTCCGGCTGTCGTTTTCCATCTCTCCGCTGTCCGCGGTGATATCGATTGGTTTGCCTTTTTTAGGGTAAAAACGGATTCGAATCGATTCGAGTATTGTTATATTTTTTTTATGGTAGATTTTTGCCGAATCGGCCCACATTTCCCAGTCCTTCGCGCCTTGCTTGTTTTGAATTACATGCATTCGATCAATAGTCAGATCGGCATCCGAACCCATAAAGGAGATATTATTTGCCTTGATGGCATAGTTGGATGGCCATGCAAGGAAATAGACAATGGATCCTCCCAGCAAGAATAGAATGGCAATAATAATCCGGCGAATCTGGTGGCTTGTAGGCTTATAGGTTTTCATCTTACGTTTCATCTCGAATACAAAAATTAGCGGCGAAAATCATTGTTTTAAAACTTGTTTTTCCTGCCGTGAAAATAAAAAAATCCAATTTCATGATGGCTCAACGCCAGCACGTGCAAATGTAATGCCGCAGATACGATGCCACAGGTTGAATTGGAATGTAAAGCAAATATGAGGAGCAAACCCTATTCAGGGGGAATCATACTGCTGAACGAGGAATCTTCGGCGATTTTCCCCCAGGATTTCGATGTGAACTTCGGTGGCCTTCTCGAATCGCATCCACGCCAGCCTTTGCGCCCATTCAACAATAGTCAGACGCTCAGAGTTGGCCCATTCTTCAAGGCCAATATCCTCGGGGGCGGATTTTTTCGGAAGCCGGTAAAGATCGACATGGCTGACCGGGGGATTCGTGGGGTGCTGTTGGATGTAGACATAGGTGGGACTCCGGACGGTTCGATTTTTTCCCCCCGGCAAAGCGCGAATGATCCCCCTTGCAAGGACTGATTTTCCCGCCCCCAGGTCCCCATAAAGGAGAACGATATCGCCAGCCGCTAGATTTTTTGCCAGTTCGCGGCCCAAAATTTCCGTCTCTTCGGGAGAGTTACTCTCAATTGTCATCGGAAGCTCTACCAGGGCGCATCCTCCCTCTTAGTGTCCGTGGCCCGGGAGCGCGCCAAGGGAAGTGCGGGAAGCAGGTCCGTCGCCGTCAGACCGACTCCTCCAATCTGATTCGCCGCGATATCGCCGGCCGCACCATGCAAATAGGTGCCTGCCACCATCGCTCCTTCGGAAGAAATACCCTGTGCGAGCAATCCGCCGACCACTCCAGCGAGAATATCGCCCGTCCCGCCTGAAGCGAGAGCAGGGTTCCCAGTGGGATTCAGCCAGGCGCCGCCGCCCGGGGTGGCAACGATCGTCCGGGCCCCCTTGAGAGCGAGTGTCACCCCATGATCCGACGCAAAATCGATGGCTATACCCGCCCTGTCGGCCTGAACATTCGATGCGCTGATCCGTCCAAGGCGGGCCATCTCGCCCGGATGCGGCGTAAGAAGAAGCTCTGTGCGTGTCCCATCGAGCACCGTGATGTCCTGAGAAAGCGCGTTGAGCCCGTCTGCATCAAGGACAAGGGGTATTTCAAAGTGTTTGATAAGACTTTGAACAAGTTCAACCGTCCTCGGATGAGTGGAAATCCCGGGACCGACAATAACCGCGTCCATGGAAGATGCGGCCTCGAGTATCGGGTCGAATGCCGAGGTGTCCAGTGTTCCGGCGGGTGTGCCTGCCAACGACAGCGCCATGATCTCCGGTGGGCCGGATTCGACCGCATAGGCGAGGGACTCCGGAACGGCAAGGGTCACCTTCCCCGCCCCGATACGAAGACCGGCGGACGCGGCCATAATCGCCGCCCCCATCATCCCTCGGGAGCCTGCGACGACAAGCAAATTCCCAGCATCCCCTTTATGGGCGCCCAAACTTCTTTCCGGCAAGAAGCGGGCGATATCCTCCGCTTCGGTCAACTTCAGCGGGATGTCTTCCTCTTCCATGCAGGGCGCTGGAATCCCGATATCGGCGAGTACGACCTCCCCTACGAATTCGGCGGCGGGCAACAGGAAATGCCCACGTTTATAGGCGCCGAAGGCCACAGTAAGGTCGGCTTTTAGAAAAGATCCATTGGATGTACCCGTTGTCGCATCAAGGCCGGAGGGGATGTCCACTGCAGTGATAGGTGTCCTGATATCGCCAAGCGCTTCCAGCGCCTCTTCGGCCAATCCCCTCGCCGGCGGGCTGAAACCTGTCCCCAGGATGGCATCCACCACCAGATCGCTGTGGACTGCCGCGGACCTAAGGCGGGCGACAGAATCCTTATTTTCGATGGATTCGAGCGAGGCCCCCATTTTATTGAGAATATTCATAAAAATCGCCGGATCGCCCGAAACCTCCTCTAGCGGAAAAAGCGCAAACACGCGAACCTCCGCCCCCCGGTTGATCAGGTGGCGGGCGATAACGAATCCGTCGCCTCCATTATTTCCCTTGCCGGCGGCGACGAGAACCCGCAATCCGGGTTGGCCAAAGCGCTCCCAGATGGCCCGGGCGGCCTGGCAACCCGCCGTTTCCATCAGCGCGGACGACGGTAGGCCGTAGTCTTCAATCGCGCGAGCATCCACCCGGCGCATCTCATCGGCGGTGAGAATGGGAAGAGCCATTCCTAGGACCGTCCCCGCCCCTCGACAAGACGCGCCATTTCACCAACCGCCGCCTCGAACCCGGTGAATACGGCGTGCGAGACGATGCTGTGGCCGATGTTCAACTCCTCTATGTGCGGGAGAGAAGCTATCGGCTCCACATTTAGGAAGGTGAGACCGTGTCCCGCATGAACTCCGAGACCCAGGGTATGCGCCTGGTCGGCCGATTTTTTCAGGGCGGATATCTCCCTGCCAACCGCCTCTGAATTCCGGGCCTCGGAATAGGCCGCGGTATTGAGCTCGATATAATCGGCGCTGAGCCGGTGAGCGGCTTCGATCTGGTGCGATTGGGGGTCAATGAAAAGGCTGACGAGGATTCTAGCTTCTCGAATGGGATCGATAATTGCCGCGAGCCGGTCCATCTGGCCGGAGACATCGAGGCCGCCCTCGGTTGTAATCTCTTCTCGCCGCTCAGGGACCAGTGTCACCTGATCCGGGCGGGTGTCGAGAGCGATTCCTCTCATCTCCTCAACCGGCGCCATCTCAAGGTTGAGCTTGCCCCGGACAACTTGGCGAATCAGGCTCAAGTCCCTGTCCTGGATGTGCCGCCGATCCTCCCGCAGGTGAATCGTGATTCCGACGGCACCGGCTCGTTCGGCAATGAGAGCGGCCGCCACGGGATCGGGTTCGTTTGTTCCCCGGGCCTGCCGAATTGTAGCCACATGATCCACGTTAACACAGAGCTTGGGCATTCATTTCCTCCGGACGCACCAGAACGCCGGGCCGGCAAGATTGGCCCGCCAATTGACATCATATCGAAATTTTGCCGGGAGCCCCGGCGCGGCGAGCGTGTGGACCGATGATATCCGAAGTGAAGCCGGCAGGTCTTCCAATTGTTCTATTAAGTTAGGCTTGTCCCGGAGCCAAATCCGGTGAGGATGGGCGCGGGCCGCCTTCCTGGGTACGAGGTGGCGCTTCCTGATCTGAAGAAGGTTCGCTTGAGGCTTCGTTCCGGCTGTTTTCGTTTTTTTCCTTAAGCGCACCCGAAACATCCCCTGTTTCGAGCAAGGTGTTGATCTCGTCTTTATCGAGAATCTCGTACTCGAGTAGCGCATTAGCCAGAAGGTCGAGCTTGGCGCGGTTATCTTCAAGCAACTTCAACGCCCGATCGTAGGCGGATGTGACCAATTCCTTGACTTCCTTGTCGATTAACAACGCGACGGAGTCGCTGTAATCGCGGGACTGGGACAGCTCCCTCCCGAGGAAAATTTGCTCGTTCTTCTTCCCGTAGGCAAGAGGTCCGAGTTCGTCGCTCATCCCCCACTCGCAGACCATATTTCGGGCAATCTCGGTGGAACTCTGGATATCCTGCTTGGCGCCGGTGGTCATTTCTTCGAAAACCAGCATTTCGGCCGCCCGGCCTCCCATCAAAATCGTGAGTTGATTCCGAAGGTAGGTTCTGTTCTCGCTGTAGCGGTCCTCTTCCGGAAACGACCAGGTGCTCCCCAGGGAAAACCCCCTCGGTATGATCGTTACCTTCTCCACTGGATCCGTCCCGGGGGTGAGCAGGGACACGAGGGCGTGTCCCGCCTCGTGATAAGCGGTATTCGCCTTTTCCTTTTCGCTCAAAACAAGACTGCGGCGCTCTTTTCCCATCAAGACCTTGTCCTTGGCCTCGGTCAGGTCTGCCATCTCGACGGAATTTCTACCCCGAACGGCCGCGATCAAAGCGGATTCGTTCAGCAGGTTCGCTAGGTCGGCCCCGGAAAAACGGGGCGTGCCGCGAGCGATGAGCTTGAGGTCAACGGAGTCATCAAGCGGGATATCCGTGGCGTGCACCTGAAGGATTTTGAGGCGTCCTTTAATGTCCGGCAGCGAAACGACAATTTGCCGGTCAAACCGGCCCGGGCGCAACAATGCCGGATCGAGAACATCGGGCCGGTTAGTCGCCGCGATGAGGATTACCCCGTCGTTCGATTCGAAGCCGTCCATCTCGACGAGAAGCTGGTTAAGGGTTTGCTCACGCTCATCGTGGCCGCCTCCAAGCCCGGCGCCCCGGTGGCGTCCGACAGCATCGATTTCGTCGATAAAAACGATGCACGGTGCGTTGGTTTTACCCTGCTCGAAGAGATCGCGTACACGGGAGGCTCCGACGCCGACGAACATTTCAACGAAACCCGATCCGCTGCTCTGGAAAAAGGGAACATCGGCCTCCCCGGCGATGGACCTGGCGAGGAGGGTTTTCCCTGTTCCGGGGGGGCCGACCAACAGCACCCCTTTGGGAATCCGTGCGCCGAGGCGCGTGAATTTAGGCGGATCCCGAAGGAATTCCACGATTTCCACCAGTTCTTCCTTGGCCTCCTCGACCCCAGCGACATCTTTGAAGGTGACTTTCTTTTTATCCGGCTCGGAGACAAGGCGCGCCTTGCTCTTTCCAAAAGAGAGGGCCTTGGAGCCACCAACGTGCATCTGGCGCATGAAGAAAATCCAGACCCCGATCAGGACGAGCATCGGGAACCAACTCATGAGCAGATTCATATACCACGAGTTTTGCTCGGCGGGTTCGGCACTGATTCGCACCCCCTTATCTCTGAGTGTGGAGATCAGGCTCGGATCTTTAGGCGCGAAGGTTTGAAAAACCTTTCCGTTGAGGTAGCGACCGCGGATATTGTCTCCCTGGACAAGAACCTCGCTGACCTGCCCCTGGTTTACGGATCGGATAAAATCGCTGTAGACGATATTTCGGTCGAGGGCGCGGGCGCCGTTAAACGCCTGGAACAGCCCAACCATGATGAGACCGATGATGAGCCATAGAGCCAAATTTTTATAAAATTGATTCAAAGCAATCTCTCAAATTAAAGGAAAAGACGGCGTCAACCGGCAAAAGTTAACAGGATTTGCTTCATTCGTCCATCTATTAGATTCGGGTGCTCAGATTCCGCCCAACATGATCATATTTCAAGGGGTTTTCGAAATAACCTCGCCTTTAGAATTAACCTTTTCCCATGGCGAGAGGTGGCCTGAACCGAAGCGCCCTCTCCTTGATATCTGCCCGAGACGGCTTGGCCGACCACCCAGATAACCTCCCTTTCAAAGGCCAGAATCGGAATGAAATCCCGCTCCTGGCGAGGGATTTTCCGGTCAATGAAAAATTCCTTTAACTTTCGCTCCCCCGGGGCCCCGGCCGGTTTGAAACGGTCTCCGGCGCGGCGGTTCCTGAGAACGATACCCTTTGGCAAAAGATCGTGGTCAAACAAAGCGGTCATATTACCGCCAGAATCTTCTCCATCCTCCTGGAGTTGTCCGTATTCACCCAGCTCGGCATCGATCTCTAGCCCAAGTTCCTCGTGGCGGGTGCGGCCCGGAACGGCGAGGGGGACTTCGCCCCGCGGTGGAGGTGTGTATTCGCTCTCGGGCCCCAGATAAATGGCGTCGTAGCGGCGCCATGCGGCCATTCCGCCGGCCAGGCTGACCTGCGCGGATGGGCCTTCCTCAACCGCCAGGTGATCGAGATTCTCGATAAGCCGCTCAAGGGCGCGACGCCTCCCTCCAGGCCGCTCGACCCTATCCAGCGCCGCCGCCCAGACGCCCGCCCGAACGGCTCTGGGCAAGAGGATGAATCCAGCCACCGGCGCGAGGCGAATCCTTCCATTTTCTTCCGATAGAAAGGAATTTCCCGCATCATCCACCGCCTTAATCAGGGCCTCCGCGGCATCCGCCGCATGATTGGCGCTGCCCGCAATCCTTCCGATGACGCCTGTCCCCATATTTTCTCGGATGATGGGGATAACCTGTCTTCTGACAAGATTTCTCAGCCGGGCCTCATCATCGTTGCTCTCGTCCTCGGCCCAACCGATATTCCGGGCCCTCAAATAGTCCTCGATTTCCGTGCGGGAGATTTCGAGGAGCGGACGAAAAATCTCGATCTCCGGAATATTAGACGCGCGAGGTTCCCCGGCGTAAGAAGGATCCCCCTTGCCTGGGGGATTTACCTCCAAGCGGTTTCTGGGGCGAATGCCGGCGATTCCCCGCACACCGGCGCCCTCGAAGAGGTGCATCAAGACCGTTTCGGCCTGATCGTCCTGGGTATGGGCCAGCGCAACGGCCCTCGCCCCCGTTTCCCGGGCGGAATCGATAAATGCCCGGCGCCGCGCCCTCCGGGCGGCATCCTCGAGCCCGTGTCCTCCTGAACCATCAACTCTGACGCCGACCCGGCGGAAGGCGATTTTATGGTTTTGGCAAAATTCCTCCGCATGGAGGGCGTCACGCTCCGAGGAGCCGGGCCGGAGCCCGTGTTCGACGTGAACGGCGACAAGAGAGGCCGGCCAGCGGCCGCCACCGGACATCAGGGATTTAAGGGATAACAACAGTGCGGTCGAGTCGGCGCCGCCGGAAAACCCGGCGAGAAGGTGGCCTTTGACATCCCTGAGCCCCGAGCGAAGGCAACCCTTGCGGACCTTGGCCTCGAAATCGCGGATAATATCGTTCAAACGCCTTTCGGAGAGTTCGTCGGGCATAGCGCCCCCTCATCGACCGGCGATTTTATCTGGTGGCGGTGGAGGGACTCGAACCCCCAACACCGCGGATATGAGCCGCGTGCTCTAACCGCTTGAGCTACACCGCCGGGAGAAAAATCGTCCGCTTCAGGGCTGTACCTTCGGACGAAAGATCGCGAGGACGAACATTCCGGAAAGAAGATAGAAAAATACCCGGAAACCGATGTCTTCCATCCGAAGCCCGAGCATCAGACACATATAACCGAGAAATACCAAGATTAAGATTTCGATTTCCCGTCGCATTACTCACTGGCCCCCTGTTCGGAAGGGTGTTCGAGATGATTCTCCGCCTGCGGCTGTTTCTGGGCCAACCGCAGATCAAAAGTGAACTCGGGACAATGAAGCGCCCCGTTCGGTTCGTTTCTCCATTTCAGGCGGCAGGTTTCTCGCCAAGCGCAAACCACGCATTCGCGAATATCGGGAGACGCCACAGCGCCCGTCCTTCCTGCCGATTCACCACCAGGCCGATCCCCCCGGTTTTTTCACCCGAAAGGCGCCTTCCTTTGGCGAGCGGCGAGTAAATATAAGGGCTTGGAGGAGGAACCGTCAAGTTTTCCCGAGGGCGGCGAGGGCCCCGCATCAGGACGACGCCTCAGGACGAGGTAAATGCTTCAATCTCTCCCAGTATCTTGGCCCTGATGGCCTCGGCCGCGCCCTCCAGGGGCAGGAACTCCCGCTCCCCGGTTTTTCTCGATTTCACCTCCACCTGACCTTCTTTAATGCCTTTGGGGCCGACGATCACCTGATAGGGAAACCCGATTAAATCCGCGTCCTTGAACTTGACCCCGGCGCGCTCGTCCCGATCGTCCAGAACGGCCTCGACGCCCAGCCCGCTGAGGGTGGTGTAGAGCTTTTCCGCCTCCTCGCGGCATACCGCGTCCTTCATGTTCACCAGAACGATGTCAACGTGATAAGGCGCGATGGGGGTGGGCCAGATTATGCCGTTCTCGTCGTGATTCTGCTCGATGGCGGCCGCCACCGTCCGTCCGATGCCGATACCGTAGCACCCCATGACGATGGTTTTCGTCTTGCCGTTCTCGTCCAGGTAATTCGCCTCAAGCGCCTCACTGTACTTACAGCCCAACTTGAACACATGGCCGACCTCGATGCCCCGCCGGATATTCATCGGCTCTCCGCACTCGGCGCAAGGATCGCCCTCCTCGGCAAGCGTCAAATCGGCGTAGGCGTCAGCCCGGAAATCCCTCCCCTCCTCGCCGCCGGTGTAATGGTGATCGGTCTCGTTGGCCCCGAGGACAAGTCCTCCCCTTCCCTTCAGGGAGTTATCGGCGACGATGCGGACTCCGGCGAGGCCAACGGGCCCGGCAAAACCGACCGCCGCCTTCGAGAGCCGCTCCACTTCCGCCGCATCGGCGAGAAAAAGGGTCGCCGCGTCCAGCGCGTTTTTCGCCTTGATCTCATTCAATTCCCTGTGCCCGGGAATCATCAGGGCGGCGGGCTCATCGTCCGCCATATAGAGAAGCGTCTTGGTGATCTGCTCGGGCGGAAGATCGAGAAACGAAGCCACCTCGTCCACGGTGTGGGCGCCGGGCGTATGAACTTTCTCAAGCTCACCGCCCCCGTTATCGGGCAACGATATCTCGACCGGCGTTTTTTCGACGTTCGCCGAGTAGCCGCATTTCCCGCAGACGGAGATCGCCTCCTCTCCGGTGTCAGCCATTACCATGAACTCGTGGGAAAAACTCCCGCCGATGGCGCCCGAGTCGGCGGCGGCGACGCCGAAGGTCAGGCCGCAGCGCCGAAAAATGCGCTTGTAGGCCTCGACCATCAGCCCGTAACTCTCCTCGGCCCCCTTCTCGTCGCGGTCGAAGCTGTAGCCGTCCTTCATCGTGAATTCCCGCCCCCGCATGACTCCGAAGCGCGGGCGGATCTCATCCCGGAATTTGGTTTGAATCTGATAGAGATTCTGGGGCAGGTCCCGGTAGCTTCTGACCTCACGGCTGACGAGATTGGTGATGACCTCCTCGTGTGTCGGCCCGAGGCAAAAATCCCTTCCGTGGCGGTCCTGGAGGCGGATGAGCTCCTTGCCGTAAGCATCCCAGCGCCCGGATTGTTGCCAGAGCTCGGCCGGGTTGAGGGTGGGGAGGAAAACCTCCTGCGCACCGGCGCGGTCAAGCTCCTCGCGGCAGATTTGCTCGACCTTGCGCTGGGCCCTGACGCCGAGCGGAAGAAGGGTGTAGACGCCGGCGGCGAGCCGCCGGATCATCGACGCCCGCATCATCAAGCGGTGACTCACCACCTCGGCTTCGGCGGGCGCTTCCTTGAGTGTGGGGAAAAAGGCCTTGCTGAATCGCATCAAGTGTCCCCGTCGCCGGGCACACCCGCTGAATCCACGGCCATCCTGGCCGCCAGCTCCTCGACCTCGCGCACGAGATTTTTCTTGATATCGGCGTACTCGATGAGCCCCATTTTTTCGCCCTTCATGAAAATCAGGGCCCGCTTGTGGCCTCCGGCCACACCGATATCGGCCTCGCGCGCCTCGCCGGGACCGTTCACCTCGCAGCCCATGACGGCCACCGTGATCGGCGCATCGATATGGGCCAAATCTTTTTCGATTTCGAGCGTTAGTTTATCCACATCGATCTGAACCCGTCCGCAGGAGGGGCAAGCCACGACATTCACGCCCTTTTGCCTGAGCCGGAGGCTCTTGAGAATTTCGTAAGCGACGCTCACCTCGTCCACCGGATCGGAGGCGAGCGAGACGCGCAGGGTGTCTCCAATCCCCTCGGAGAGGAGGATTCCCAGCCCCACCGCCGATTTGATGCTCCCCGTCCGCAGGCTGCCGCTTTCGGTGATGCCCAGGTGGAGCGGATAGTCCACCCGTTCGGCCATCAGGCGGTAGGCGACGACGGTGCGCGCGACGTCGGAGGCTTTTAGTGAAATTTTTGTCTCGTAGAAACCCCGCTTCTCGAGCATGGCGATGTGGCGCAATCCGCTTTCGACAATTGCTTGCGGGGTGGCGCCCCCGTAGCGATCGAGGAGGTTTTTCTCGAGCGAACCGGCGTTCACCCCGACCCGGATCGGAATTCCGTGATCCTTCGCGGAGGCGACCACTTCGCTCACGCGGTCCTCCCCGTTGATGTTTCCCGGGTTGATACGCAGGCAGTCCACCCCGGCGTCGGCCGCCATCAGGGCGAGCCGGTAGTCGAAATGTATGTCGGCGACAAGAGGCAGGCCGGTCCTGCGCTTGATCTCGGGCAACGCCCTCGCCGCCCGCTCGTCGGGGACCGCCACGCGGACGATTTCGCAGCCGGCCTCCGCGAGCCGGTCGATTTGCCCGACGGTCGCCTCGATGTCGTGGGTGAGCGTGTTGCACATCGACTGGACGGCGACGGGGGCGCCGCCGCCCACCTTGACGCCTCGAACGGAAATCTGGCGGCTCTTCCGGCGAGCCAGGACGAACTGGACCGGGTCGCTGCAAGGAACCGAATCGTCCCCGGGCGCAGATGGGTTCCAGATGGGAAGACTATCGGCTTCCGGCGTCTGATCGCGGGATGAGAGACCCACGCCCGGAACCGGTTTTTCGTGGAATACGCTGTCCGTGAAATGCTGGGTCGACCACTCTTCCATCATGCCGCCTTTGTCCCGGGCCTTACTGAGTCCATTTGACGAAATAATACATGCTGTCCTTGTAGGTGGCGAAGAGCATCACCCCGATCAACAGCACTATGCCCACCTGCGCGGACATATCCCGGAAGCGGAGGCTCACGGGTTTTCCCCTCAAGCCCTCGAGGACGAGAAAAACCAAGTGCCCGCCATCGAGAATCGGAATCGGCAGCAGGTTCAGGATGGCCAGATTCAAACTGAGCAGAATCGAAAGACCGACGATATAGGCCAGCCCGCGCTTGGCTTGTTCCCCGGCGAAGCCCGCGATGCGAATCGGGCCGCCGATATCCGCCGGAACGGTGCGGGCCATCATCCCGTAGAGCGTCGAGACCGTCAGCCGGATGATGTAGTAGTTGCGGCGCAGGCTCTGATATGCGCTGTCGATGGGTCCGTAGCGTTCTTTGTAGACGCGCTCGGACATGCGGATCCCGATTCGCCCGTAGCCGATTTCTTTGCCTTTCGCGGTTTTTGAGGTGGGCGTAATCGGTAGCTCGAGGGTCCGGCCTCCGCGCTCGATTTTGAGGGTGATTTGTTTATTGGCGTTTTTGCGGATAAGTCCGACCAGTTCCGTCCATTTGCGGACGGACTGGCCACCGACGGCGATGATTCTGTCGTCGGCCCGGAGGCCGGCCGTTTGCGCCGGTGTTTTGGGCATCACCTCGCCGACCCAGGTCCCCGGCACTGGGATGCCCACCATGTGCAATATCCAGCTCAAAACCAGGGCGAAAAGGATATTGAACAGGGGCCCCGCGAAGATGACGGCCATGCGCTGATGGACGGGTCTGAGGTAGAACGATTTCTCCGGATCCTCGGGCTCGGCCGGCTCGTCGGGGTCCTCCACGCTCGCCTCGGGGTCCTCGCCCACGAGCTTCACGTAGCCGCCCAGCGGGAGAATCGAGAGCTTGTATTCGGTTTCCCCCCTCTGGAAACCCCAGATTTTACGCCCGAAACCGAGAGAAAAGGTGGTGACGCCGATGCCCAGTAGCTTGGCGACCAAATAGTGGCCCAGTTCGTGAATGAAGATGAGGACGCCGAGGACGAGTATCATCCCGTAAACCGCGTAACCGAAACTAAAGAACCACTCGGTAATCTGGGGGATCAACTCAAATAATTGGGATGCCATTTAGAAATCCTCTGATGTCATGTCAGCGTCGTCTCGTTATTAGCGGCGTTTCGCGCCGGGGTTTTTCAATACCTCTACACCCGGCGGGATGTCAAACTCGAAAAGGCCCGGAGAGACGGCAATGCCTTCCCTTAGGCGCGAAAAAAGGATGCGCGTTTTGTTGCTCAGCACATCGGAATATTCAATACCCGTAATCCGGTAGCTCTCGGGGTCGGCCTCGAGCCACATCTTCTGGAACCCGGCGCCCGGGTGTTTGGGTTTGAGCAAAAGGCGGTGGGGCTGCCCAGCCCGCCAAACGCCCCCCTTTCTGGGGGGAACCCCCTCGTCCAGAAGTGTAACGAGGAAGTCGCGCCTTAGATTCCCCTTTCCGGCGAGAAAGAGCAACGGCACGGGAGCCCGGCCAGGGCCCCCCAAATCGCTCACAATAACCTGCTTGAGGCGGGGCGTATATATCCAAAGACGTTTTCCGTTGGACACAACAATTTGTTTTTCGGGCTCAAGATATTCGGCTCGAATTTTGCCCGGTTTGTCGAGATAAATTCGCCCCCTCGACCGGGTGATCCGGCCCAGGGAACGCAGGTGATTCTCCTGGTCGAAATCGGCCTGAAGCTTCCGTGTGGCCTCGTATTGTTGCTGGATGCGGGAGACGATCTCCTCAGTCCTGGGGGCTCGGACCACTCTCCTGGGGGCGCCCATTTTTCCGGCGTCCCCGGATGGCTCGCCTTTGGCTAGCCCGGCGGTGAAACCAAAAACAATCCCGAACAAAGCTACGAGCCCAAGGCGAAGCGGCTTAATCCGTCGAAGTTTCTGAAGGGGGAAAATCCCGGAAATACCCATTGGGCACATCGATTCAGCTGCCTCGAAAAACCACATAACTCAATTAAAGACAATAACTAAAAGAAATAATTGAAGGTGTTACTATAGAAAATTTATCGGCGGGGAGATAAAACCGCCCTCCTGGTTGACCTCCACTCCGCTTAGACGGACCCGGGTTCCTTCCCGGCGGACCCGCCCCTCTGCTACCAGGCGGACCGCCAACGGGTATATCCGGTGCTCGAACCAGAGTATTCTCGCCGAAAGTATCTCCTCGGTGTCCTCCGGCAGAACCGGGACGGCCGCCTGTAAAATGATGGGACCGGTATCCACCCCCTCGTCGATAAAGTGAACGGTGCACCCGGTAACCCGTACCCCGGCTCGCAGAGCCTTCCTCTGCCCGTGGAGACCGGGAAAACTCGGTAAAAGCGAGGGATGAATGTTGATGATTTTATCCGGAAAGCGGGCCACGAACGCCGGAGAGAGGATTTTCATATATCCGGCGCAACAGATGAGATCGCAGCCCACGGTTTCGATCTCGGCGGCGAGCCGATCTTCATAATTCTCCCCGGCGGGATCAACCCAGACGGCGGGCACTCCCGCCTTCCTCGCCCGCTCAAGCGCCTGGGCGTCTGATTTGTCGCTGAACACCCCCGAAATTTCGGCGGGATAGTCGGGCTCCACAACCGCGTCCAGAAGGGCTTGGAGGTTCGAGCCCCTGCCCGAGGCTAAAACCGCTACGCGAAGCTTTTCTCCCGGGCTCATGGCTCAACTCCCTCGATGACGACAGCCGCCCCCTCTTTTCTTGCGCGAACCTCGCCGGCGCGGCACGGCGCCTCGCCCGACTTCCTCAAGGCATCCATCACCTCGCCGACAGCACCCGAATCGGCCGCGACGACAAGGCCGATCCCCATATTGAAGGTTCCGAACATTTCATCGCGGCGGACCGGCCCGCGTTTTTCGATGAGCCCGAAAATATCGGGCTCCGGCCAGCTTCCGGGATGAAACACCGCTTGAAGACCGGGGGGCAGGATCCGGTTCACGTTCCCCGGGAGCCCGCCACCCGTGACGTGGGCAATGGCGTGCACGCCTTTTTGGCCCCTGATGGCGTTGGCGGCCGAGGCGTAAATACGGGTGGGTGCGAGTAGCGCCTCCTTCAGGCTGGTATCCAGGCCGGGATAAATCTCATCTCCGGCCCATTCATCGGGGTCGTCGAACACCCGCCGGACGAGCGAGTAGCCGTTCGAGTGAATCCCCGAGGAAAGCAGACCGATGAGCACGTCTCCTTCCCTGACATTCGACGCCTCGAGGATTTCCTCCCGCTCGACGGCGCCCACCGCGAATCCGGCGAGGTCGTAGACTCCGGCCTCGTAGAAGTCGGGCATCTCGGCGGTCTCGCCGCCCAGGAGCGCGCAGCCGGCATCCAGGCAACCTTGCGCGATTCCATCGACGACGGACGCCAAGACCTCGGGCTCGAGTTTTCCCGAGGCGATGTAATCAAGGAAAAATAGCGGAGCCGCACCCGACGTAATGACATCGTTCACGCACATCGCCACCAGATCGACTCCGATCCCCGCGTGGGCTCCGAGGTGCTGGACCAGCTTGAGCTTCGTCCCGACGCCATCGGCTCCAGAAACGAGGACAGGGTCGCGATAAGAAGCCCCCAGGCGAAACATGCCCGCGAAACCGGACCCCTCGCCCAGGATGCGCCCCGGGTGCGCCAGGTGGGTCGAGCGCAACGCGCCCGCAATTTTTTCGGCGAAGCTCTCGCCGGCGGATACGTCCACGCCCGCCGAACGATAGGTCAGGGACGGTCGTTCGTCCAAGTGCGATTCCTTTGGAAAAATGACACGGGAGTTCAGCCGACTAAAGCAAGGACTCCGCGATGCGGCGAACCAGGCCGACATTATGGCGATGGCCCGACCGGAAGGCGGAGACCTTCCCCTCGATGGGGCGCCCCAACAGGTACAAATCTCCAATGATGTCGAGAATTTTGTGGCGGACAAACTCATCCGGGAAGCGGAGTTCAGTATTCACGACGCGTTCGCTGTCGATCAGAATGACATTGCCCCAGCGTCCCCCCTCGCCCAGGCCCATCTCCTCGAGGGCTTCGAGTTCCCAAATAAAACTGAATGTCCTCGCGGGCGCAATCTCATTCTGGTAGCCCTCGATACTATCGTGACGATACTCGAATATCTGTTTTCCGACGGGCTCGGGAAGATCCATGTCGTATGAAACCGAAAATCCCTCGCCCGGTTCCACCTTGATATAGCCATTCGGAGAGCCGGGCTCTCCGGTCTCGAACACCTGGTCAATAACGATGGGAGATAATTCCTCGGCTTGCTCTTCCAGCCCGGCGTCCTCGATCAGGCGGCAAAATTCCTTAGAGGAGCCGTCCAGAATGGGAACCTCCTCGCTGAGCTTGACCAATAGGTTGGAGACGCCGTAGGCGTAAAGCGCGCTCATGAGATGCTCGATGGTCCGGGCTATCACATCCTTGGCCCGGAGGTTGGTGGCGTGGTTGGTGTTATCGACGAATTCCGCCTGTGCGGCGATAGTGTCCGGCGTGCTCAGGTTACCGAAACGAATGCCGCTGTCTGGCGGGAGGGGTTCGAGAATGAGACCCGTCTTGAGTCCCGAGTGAAGACCGCGGCCATATAGAACGACGCTCCGCCGGATCGTCCTTTGCTGGCTTTCGAAGGAACCGTTCCGGCCAGCCGCCGCTACGCCCCTGGCGGCTTCGCCGTGCACGCCCGGTGAATCGGTGGCGCGGCTTTTTCTCGCACCCGGCGGTTTCCCTTTTCCGGGGGACGGGGCGGACTTGTTCCTCCGGCGGGTACGAACCGCCGAATCGACGACCCGAAGAATCGATTCCATCGACAGCGGCTTTTCGATGAAGTCGAAGGCCCCGAGTTTCGTGGCCGCCACCGCTGTTTCGATGGTGCCGTGGCCCGACATGACGACAACTTCGGCCTTTGGGTGCATTTCCTTGACCGCCTGGAGCGTTTTAATGCCGTCGATTCCGGGCATCCACACATCGACCAGAACGACGTCCGGCCTTTCGTTGCGCACGAGTTCCAGGCCGATCTTGCCCGAGTTGGCTGTGAGGGTCCGGTACCCTTCGTCCTCGAGAATCCCCTCAAGAGTCGAAAGAATGCTCTCTTCGTCGTCAATGATGAGGATTTGTGCTTTATCCAATCGCGACCGTCCTTTCGATGCCGGCCGGCTCCGATGACGATGGTGCCAGCGGCAGGGTGAGGCGGAACACGGAACCACGCGGTTGATTATCGCGCACGGTGATCTCGCCGTTGTGATCGTCGATGATCCTGTGGCATATGGCGAGCCCAAGCCCGGAACCCTGATACTTGGTCGAGAAATAGGGGGAGAATATGAGCTCCTTGTTCTCGACGGGGATTCCGCCGCCCTCGTCGGACACCTCAACGATCAGCTGACTTCGCTCGGCATCCGCATGAGCGTGCAATGTCACACGGCCTCCGGACTCCATGGAATCGAATGCGTTTTCGAGCAAATTGATCAAAACGCGCTGGATTTGATCGGGGTCGGCCATGACCGAGGGCAGTGCGCCTTCTATCTCTTTTTCGAGCGTGATGTCCCCGCGCCGTTCCCGGTAGAGATTCACCACCTGATCGATCAAGGAACCGATGCCGCAGGGAGAAAGCCGGGGCTCCGGCAGCCGGGCGAAGCGGCTGAATTCGTTTACCAGGTCCATCAGCCCTTCCACCTGAGAGATGATGGTGTCGGTGGCGATTTCGAACACTTCGGGGAAATCCACCGCATCTTGTTCGAATTTTCGGCGCATTCTCTCCGTTGAGAGCTGGATGGGAGTGAGGGGATTTTTGATTTCGTGAGCGATCCCCTGCGCCACTTCGCGCCAGGCGGCGACTTTCTGGGCGCGGATGAGGACAGACAAATCGTCGAAAACGACGACCGCCCCCAGGTGCCTGCCGTCGGAGCCCTCGAGCAGGGTCAGACTCGACCGGAGGGTCCGCAGCTGGCCGTCGATCAGGACCTCGAGCTGCTCGGAAACGCTCTTTTTACCCCTCTTGCGCATCGCCCGCAGCAAATGCCTTATGGGTTCGAGGTGCTGCACCTTGAACACCTCGTTGAAGGGACGCCCGAGGGCCCAGTCCGACTGAATCCGGAGGAGGTCGGCGGCGGCGTTGTTGAGAATGGTGATCCTCCCCCTCCGGTTGATGGAAACCACGCCGGTTCCGATATTCTCGAGCATGGCCACCATATAGCGCCGGCGGCGGTCGATTTCGGCGCTCGAACGCTGGAGGTCCAGGGTCGCGGCCTCGATTTCCTGTTTGTTCACTTTAAGCTCGTGGGTCATGTTGTTGAAGGCCTTCACGAGTATTCCCACCTCGCCGTCGGCCTGGACATCGACCCGGTAGTCGAGGTCGCCCTCGGAGACGGCGCGGGTGCCTTCAGCCAGCTCCTCGATCGCCACCGTGATGCCGCGCGCGATGTAGAAACCGAACCAGATGGCGGCAAAGAGGATCAACAGCGTCATGAGAAGAAAAGTAATGATGTAGCTGGCCTTGATCGGATTTTTCGAGAGCTCGAGCTCTTTGTAGTCTTCGTAGGCGTTGATGATTCCCTCGACCTTCGCGACCAGCCGCTCGGGAATATAGCGGGACACGACGACGAAACCCGTTATCTTGACGCCGGACTTGATGGGCGAGACCCCATGAATCGCGTCGCCTCCCCCCCAGCTTTCAACGCTCGTCCTGGCCTCGCCCTGAAGCACCTTTTCGAGGTAGTCCTGCGACGCGGAAAAACTCGCCACCGAGGGCAGCTTATCGCGGAGAACATGGGCCAGGCTTTTTCGATCGGCGCTGAAAAGCTGAATCGCATCGGCCTCGAGGTCCCCTCGAACGCTCTTGATATAGGCCTTGAGCACCTCTTTCTTCTCGAGGCTCCCCCACCCGTTCGCCTCGATGCTCTTGGCGAGCCGACTCGAGGCGGCCAGGGCGCTTTGCTCCGATTCCCGGTAGTAGGTCTGGGCGACCTGGAAAGAGCCTTTCAGCGCTCCCTCGACCTTCATGTTGAAAAGCGTATTGAAACTCTGGTTGATGAGACCGCTCGCGATCACGAATAAAAGAACCGAGGGGACGAGGGTGAAACCCACGAAGGCGGCGATGAGTTTCGCCTGAAGGCGGAGACCGCCGGCGCCTTGCCGGGAGGAGTGGTACAGGCGTACGAGGTTCCGGACGACGAGCAGGGCCAGAACCATCAAGAGAATAATGTTCAGGTTGACGAGAGCGAATACGGCGACATTGTTCAGCAGCGGCGTTCCCGGTTCGAGCTCCTTGAAATAAATCCACGCCGTGAGCAAGAGAATGGTGAAGCCGATCAGGCCGAGAGTCGCCTTCCGGATGTTCTTGCGCCGGCGAAGGGCGATCTCATCGTAATCCATGCTCGTGGGATACATGGCGCTACATTCCTCTCGAACCAAAGGGCGGCGAAGCGGCCCACGGCGTTTTGCTGTTCAGGAACGAAAGCATGTAGTTAAACGGAAATGCGAATTTCACCGAGTTCAGGTTAGCGCGGACTTGTAGATAATACCGCGCTTTGGGGTCGAGCGCCCGGGTCTTCGCGATGGCATGTCCGTTGATCTCCGCCATCCAGTCCATCATTTTCTTCCGGTCCTTCGTGACTTTCTCGATTTTCTCGTCCAATCCGTTCTGGGAGATAAAAGTGTATGCCTTTTTCAAGGCGTCGAATTTCACCTGATGAGTCAAGGTTTGCCGGTCCATCTCGATGTCGAAGAGAACGGCCCGGTCTCGCATCAGCGCGAGTTCGTAGGTGAATCGAGTCGTCACCCCGCTGTGGAGGGCCTCGAACACCTTGGGCGAGAAGGCGCTCCCCAATGACACGAAAGCGAGTAGGCGGCCCTTTTTTTCCACGACCGCAACATCCTTGATTTCGGGGGCGCTTTTGCCGTCGGGGGCGGCAAGGGCGGAGGATGCGGCGAGCATCATCCCCGAAACCAGGAGAGCTCCGGCAAAAAACCCCCTGGCTGCCGCCACGGACCGCCATAATCCACAGAAATTCATCACCTTACCGTTCATACCCCCTCCCGGCGCACGAGAGGATTCTAGCGGATTTTCCCCTCATCCCTCAATCCGTTATTTAGCACCTTCCCGGCCCTTCGCCGCGAGCGCCCGGAGCTCGTAGAGTTTTTCCAGCGCTGCCCGGGGGCTCAGGCCGTCGAGGTCGATTTCGAGCAGCCTGGCCTCGATTTCCGGGGACGAGGACCCGAAAAGGGATAGTTGATGATCCACCATCCCGGAGGCGCCCAAGGGGCCGCCGGAAGGATGGGCGGGGGCGATGGGAGAGGCGGTTTCCCCTTCCAGTCCGGCGAGTATATCGCGCGCCCGCGAGATGACCTCGGGGGGCAGACCCGCCAGCCGGCCCACATGAATTCCGTAGCTCCTGTCGCTGCTCCCCTCGCTCACCTTTCGCAAAAAGACCACCTCTTCGCCCCACTCGCGGACCTCCACCGTCAGATTCGACACGCGCGGCAGCCGATTCGCGAGATCGGCCATCTCGTGGTAGTGGGTGGCGAAAAGCGTCCGCGCCCGGTGGGCGGCGGCGTCGTGAAGATACTCGACCACGGCCCACGCGATGCTCACCCCATCGTAGGTACTCGTTCCCCTGCCCACCTCGTCGAGAACGACAAAACTCCTCGATGTGGCCTCCCGGAGAATGGTGGCCGTCTCCACCATTTCGACCATGTAGGTGCTCTGTCCCTCGAGGAGGCGATCATGCGCCCCTACGCGGGTGAAGACCCGATCGACGACGCCGATGCGCGCCGATTCGGCGGGAACGAAACTTCCGATCTGCGCCATGAGGATAATCAGGGCCGACTGGCGGAGGAAGGTGGATTTTCCCGCCATGTTCGGCCCCGTCACGATCATGATCTGCCGCTCCGCTCCGGCCTTCAGGTCGTTGGGGACGAAAGCCGAGGAAATATCCGCCTCCATGACGGGATGGCGCCCCTCGACGATATCGATATGCTCGCCCTCGTTGACCTCGGGGCGGACGTATCCTCTCACCACGGCGAGTTCGGCCAGCGCGGCGAGGGCGTCGATCCGCGCCACCCGGTCCGCCGCCTGAAGAATCCGCCTGGACTCCGACGCCACGCAGGCCCGAAGGCGGCCGAAAAGGCGGTATTCGAGTTCCTTCGCCTTTTCCTCGGCGCCCAGGACTTCGTCCTCGATTTTTTTGAGTTCGGGCGTCACGTACCGCTCCGCCGAGACCAGGGTCTGCTTGCGCGTGTATTCGATCGGCGCCTCCTCGGAGTAGCGCTTGGGCAACTCGAGATAGAAGCCGAACACCCTGTTGAACCCGACCTTCACCGGCAGGTCGGTTCGTTCGCGCTCCTCACTCTGATAGGACTCGATCCAGGACTTTCCGTCCCGGCTCGCGGCCCGGAGGCGGTCGAGATCGGCGTCCACCCCGTCCCGGATCATCCCGCCCTCCCGGATGGTGAGAGGGGGGGGAGGATCGTCCTGAAGCGTATCGCTAAGTTCGGCCGACAAATCCTCGAGCGAGTCCCAATCCTCCGAGATAGCGGTCAGTTCGGCTGCCCCGGCGCCCGCGAGCGCATCCGCCAGCGGAGGCAGCGCGGCCAGAGAGCGTCCCAGCGCCAGGAGGTCTCTGGCGTTGGCCGTCTGGATTCCCACCCGCCCCAGAATTCTCTCGAGGTCCTGAATCCGGGCCAGTGATTCGCGAAGAGCGCCCCGCCGTGACAAGCCATCGACGAGTTCCTCGACCGCGTCCGCACGCCGCGCCACCGCCCCGGCGGAAATCAGCGGCGAGAGGACCCAACGCCTCAGGAGGCGGCCCCCCATCGCCGTCAGGGTCTCGTCCACCAAACCCAGCAGGGTTCCTTTCCGGCCGCCATCCATCGCCGAGCGTACGAGTTCGAGGTTTCGCTGGGTGGGGGCGTCGAGCAACATGGTATCCGACATTCGCCGGAAGGAAACCGGCCGCAGGTGGGGAAGACCTCCGGGCTGGATTTCCCGGAGATAGGCGAGCAGCGCGGCGGCGGCGGCGGCGGCCAGCGGATGGTTCGCCGCCTCGGACTCGACCCTCTCATCGTCGCCGAACTGTTCGGCGAGCTGAACGGCGGGAGAACTCCAGGCCTCTTCCACCCCCCGCTGTTCAAGGCGCGCGCCAAACGCCTTCAGACGCTCGGATGCCGCCTGCGGCATTTCGGCGCCGGGCGGGATCAACACCTCCCTCGGCCTCAGTCGCTCGAGTTCGTCCGCCATGAGGGCGCCCGAGCGCTCCCCCACGATCTCCGAGGCGCAATATTCGCCGGTGGACAGATCCACCCACGCCACGCCCCAGCCTCCTTCCCCTTCCGCACCCCCGGCCGTGAGGCCCGCGAGGTAGCAGCTCTCCTTGTCCTCGACGAGCAGGGGATTGCTTACCGTCCCCGGCGTGAGGGTGCGGACGACTTCGCGCCGGACGATTCCCTTTCCTTCCGCGGGCGTGCTCACCTGCTCGCATATCGCCACCTTGTGACCCGCCTCGAGGAGGCGGGCCGAATAGGCGTCACCCGCGTGAAGGGGAACGCCGCACATCGAGATGGGCACGCCGTCTGAGTCCTTTTGGCGCGAGGTCAGGGCAAGTTCGAGCTCCTTCGCGGCTATGTGGGCGTCCTCGTAGAACATCTCGAAGAAATCGCCCATCTGAAAAAACAGGATGGCGTCGGGATGGCGGTTTTTTATTTCCAGGAATTGGCGCATGGCCGGGCTGGTTTTTTCGGCCTTGCGGGTAGCGCTTTTCGATCTGGTTGAGGGCTTCGACCCGGCCGAGGGCTCCGATTTGGCTGAGGGCTCCGATTTGGCTGAGGGCTCCGGGACGGTAGGCGGGGCGGGCCCGGGTATTTCCGGCCGAATGGCCGAAGCTTCCCGCGCTTCTCCGGCTGGCAGAGACATTTCAGCTCCTCTCCCCCGAAGTCCCGGGCCTCGATTCCTGGCCGGAGGCCTGAAGCTGGCCCGCGGCCTCTCCGTTCGAGTCAGGCGCCGGCGGCAGAAGGCGGCCGCTCTCCTCCCGGGCCTCATCGAGTTTACGTTTGAGCGCGCGGTTATCCTTGCGGAAGCCGCGCAAGCGGGAGTAAAAGCGAATCCTGTCGAAAAGACCCCCCATCCAGGCGAACAGAAAACCCCCGCCAAAGAAGACAAGGAGAACATAGAACAGCGGAATTCGGTGGGTTCCGAGGCGGTGGATGGTCACCGGAACAGGCTCCATGTTCACCACCCCGAAGCTGACGACAGCCATCGCTACAATCAGCCCCAGCAACAATCGTAAAGCGCCCATTCGCTTTCCCTTACACCGGCGATTCCCCGAGGCTTTCTGCGAAAGTCCGCCTCAGATTTTCGTAGGTGACTTCAATGTGTTCGGGAATGACCCTGACCTCTCCGAGGACGGGCATGAAGTTATGATCTCCCTCCCACCGGGGAACCACGTGTATGTGCAGTTGGGTATCGATCCCCGCGCCGGCGACCTTTCCCAGATTCATGCCCGCGTTGAACCCCTGCGCCCCGTGCGTCCGCCGCAGGATGGAGATGCATTCTTGCACCAGACGGAATATCGCCGCGCCCTCGTCCCCGCCGAGGGCCTCGAATTCCCTCACGTGGCGGTTCGGGACGACTATGAGATGGCCGTTGGAGTAGGGGTATTTGTTCAACACCACGTAGGCCAGCTCGCTCCGGTGGAGGACCAGATTGCCGGAGCCGTCCTCCTCCTTGAGCAGTCCGCAGAAAACGCAGCCGCCCTCCCCCGGACCACCCTCGGCGGTTTTGTCCCGATGAATATATTCCATGCGCCAAGGCGCCCAGAGTGGTTCCAAGCTCTCGAATCTCCCCCGCCCGGCTGAGTCCTAACCCTTTCGGGCCGCGCCCCCCCGCACCGCGTATCCGGGAAGGCCGGCGCCGTGAAGCATTTTCAACAGAGCGTTTTCCTTTCGGCGCATCCGCGAACTTCCCCCCGCGGTGTCGTGCTCGAAACCATGGAGATGCAAAACCCCATGGACGAGCAGGCGATCGATCGCCACATCGATCGACACCCCGTCTTCTCCGGCTTGGCGCAACGCTTCGCCAATCGAGATTACGACGTCGCCGATATGATTGTGTTCCTGGGCGGAATTGAAATCGTCCGGCCCCTGGCCGGAAAACCCCTCGGCCGGAAATGGCACGGAGGGAAAAGAGAGAACGTCAGTCGTCTCGTCGATGTTTCGAAACTGCCGGTTCAGCTTGCGCATCGTGCGGTCACCCACGATGGCGATGTCGATGTCATGGGCGATGGACGAATCACCGGGCGGCCGGAGTTTATCCAGGACCGCCGCCGCCCGCCGGCGTAGCCGCGCGAGGTTGATGCGCGCCTTCCTTTGCCGGTTTGTGATGGATATCCCCATTGTTTCCTTTCCGCTCGGGTGATGATTTTTCGGGGTAGATGATTCGGTGGTGATAGATGCCGGCCAGCACCCGGAGGAAGGCCTCCCGGATCTGACTCAGATGGCGGAGAGTGAGGTCGCAATCGTCGAGCTGCCCGTCGGTGAAAGCCATCTGCACAAGGCGCTCGACAAGACCGGCCAGCCGCGCGGGCGAAGGGTCGGCCTGAGAGCGCGAGGCGGCCTCCACCATGTCGGCGAGCAACAGGATACCCGCCTCGCGGGTTTGGGGCCGGGGACCCGGGTAGCGGTAGACCTCCTCGTGGATGTCCGACCCTTCGGCCTCTTGTTCCTTGGCTTTCTCGAAGAAGTAGCGGATGAGCGAGGTGCCGTGGTGCTGACAGATCAGATCGCATATCTCCTTGGGCAGCTTATGACTCCGCGCCATCTCAAGGCCTTCCTTGACGTGGCTGATGAGAATAAGCGCGCTCATCGAGGGACTGAGCTTGTCGTGTCTGTTCAGTTGCCCCTGATTTTCGATGAAGTATTCGGGCTTGACGATTTTTCCGACATCGTGAAAGTAGGCCCCGACCCGGATGAGCAGCGGATTCGCCTTGACGGCCTCGGCGGCTTCCTCGGCGAGGTTCCCGACGATGAGGCTGTGGTGGTAGGTGCCCGGTGCCCGGACCACGAGCTGGCGGAGGAGCGGATGGTTCTGATCGGAGAGTTCCAGGAGCTTCATGTCGGTCGTTAGCTTGAAGGTCGCCTCGAGAAGCGGCATGACGGCCGATACGATAATAATATTGGCGAGGCCACCGGCGAAGGCGAAGGGCACGTCCGCCCACCGCTCCAGCGCGAAGCGGAGGCCCCCCTGGAGGTTGAAGCCGAAAATAAGGGCGGCGTTCGCCAAGCCGATCATCAAGCCCGCGACGAGGATGGATGTGCGGTGCCGGTAGTCTTTCCAGTTAATCGCGGCGTAGGTGCCGCCAGCCAACGCAATCAGGCTGAAGTGCACATCACCGGGAATCAACAGGCCGGTGAGTGCCGCCGACATGACAGCCATCAAAACCGCCGTCGATCGGCCCTGAAGGATGCCCGCCAGCATCGCGGCGGAAGCCAGGGGGATCGCCAGGTAGAAGGCGAATACGTCAACCCCGCGCGCCGTCTCCTGAAGTTCGTTGGCCAAAAGGGTACTGAGTTTGAGCAAAACCGCATGGGCGAGCAGCAGCAAAACGAACAGACCCACGCTCCTGGGCGCTCTGAGGAGTCCCAAATCGTAGCGCTGCGCGGCGGTCCAAGCGAAACCCAGAAAGAAGGCGATCAAAATGGAGGTACCGAGGAAATTGTCGACGATATGGGCCTGGCGCCCTTTTCTCTCTAGCGCGCGGAGCGTCGCCAGCTTGCCTTCGCTGATCCGCTCCCCTTCGCGGACGATCATCTCCCCGTTCTTGAGTACCCGGCTCGCCGCCGCCACTTTCTCAGCCGCGCGTTTTTGGGCCTCGACCGTATCCTGGTTGTTAAAATTCAGGGTGGGTTGAACCAGCCGCGCCGCCAGGGCCGCCAGGAGCGCGCGCCCGGAGGAGGAAAACGGCAGTTTCTTGATCCCCGCCTGGCGGACGAGGAATTTTTCCACTTTCCTTAGTTCGAGAGGCTCGAAGGAGGCCGGAAGGGGCACCCTGTTTCCGGTGCGGATATCCCGGACGATGATTCCTTTAGCCGTGTGAAGGGTGTAGAGGCGGCTGTCGCTGACGACCCCTCTCGAGAGAGCGGCCCGGACAAGCTTCAGGATGTCCTCCCCAATCCACGCCGCGTAACGCTCTTTGCGGAATATCCGGATGAGCCCCGGCGAGAGCGCTCCGCTCAGAGAACGGCCAAGAGCGGTTTCCGCGGAATGAAACGTCTTGGAGCGAAACAATTCCCGGTAGACCCGGGATTCATCGACGAGGGCGCCGCCTCCGGTTTTCGCCCGGAGATTGAGCAGGCGGTTCCTGACGGTGGCGGACTGGCCCGCCTGCGCCTTTTGGATCAATTCGAACGCGCTCCGGACCTGCCGCTCCAGCCTTTCCTGTAGCTTTGGGTCCACATCGTAGTGCGGCAGGACCTTCTCCCGCGCCTGCTCGCGGAGCGCCTCGGTGGCCGCGGCGTCTTCAAGACGCATGTCCCTGGGAGCCTTGATGTCTCGCCGGGCGATGTCGCCGGCCTGGTAGTCGGCCGACTTGACGGTCAGGCCGGTTGTTATCAGGAACGACAGCGCGGCGGCGAGGGTGACGCCCAACACCCAGGGAAAAACCTTCGACTCAAGGGCGGCATTCCAATACTTCCGAATGCGGCCCCCCTTCGAATGGTGCTTTCGCGGGGCGCCGTTTTTGCCTTTCCCGGACGCTTTTGCGTTTCCGGTCAGCTGATTCAATTGAGAATCCTCAGGAATCCATCTCGTATAGTTGGTTTTGGGTAGTCGAGTATGAGGGCGGTTTAGCCGCGGTAGGCCTCATAGGCCTGTACGATTCTCCGGACCAGCTCAGTCCGGATCACGTCCCGCTGGGTAAATTGAATGAAGCGGACTTCATCGAGCCCGCCGAGAACGTCTCTGGCGTGAATCAATCCACATCCCGCCGAGTCGGGAAGGTCGATCTGGGTAATATCGCCTGTCACCACGGCCTTGCTCCCGGAACCCATGCGCGTCAAAAACATTTTCATCTGCTCGGGCGTGGTATTTTGCGCTTCGTCGAGTATGACGAACGAGTCGTTTAGCGATCGGCCTCTCATATAGGCCAGCGGCGCGATTTCGATTTCCCCCCGTTGGAGAAATCGCTCGGCCCGCTCGAAATCCACCATGTCGTGGAGGGCATCGAACAAGGGCCGAAAATAAGGATTCACCTTGTCCTGCAAGTCTCCGGGCAAAAAACCCAGCCGCTCGCCGGCCTCGACGACGGGCCGGGTCAACACGATTCTGGAGTAGGCCTTCTCCATGAGCCCCGATACCGCCATCGCCATCGCCAGGTAGGTCTTCCCCGTCCCGGCGGGTCCGATTCCGAAGGTCAGGTTGCCGGCCCGAATGGCTTCGAGGTAGTCCTTCTGGGCCACCCCTTTCGGAATCACGTGGCGCTTCTTCGAGGGCATGGCGACCCTAGCCGAGACCAAATCGTTCAGCGTGAGCCCGTCGCCATTGGCCACCGTCCGGGCGAGCACGCCGACCTCGGAGGGATTAAACCTGTAGCCCTCATCGACCCTGGCCGAGAGCTCATCGAAAAACTGAAGCGCGCCCTCAACCGATTCGAGTTGTCCTTCCGCCAAAAATCCCTCGGACGCGATCCGAATCTTCACGCCGAAGGCTTTTCCAACCGTTCTCAGGGACTCGTCCCTGTTCCCGATCAGGTGAATCAGGTGGTCCGAACCCTCAAGAGGCGTTGCGGAAATCCTCGTGACCAAAAGCCAATATCTCCTCACCTGAAGTCGTTGGTCCCTGCTCCAACGGCCTGGATCGTACGCCCCCCCCCTTGGGGCGTCAACATGAAACAGGCCCTTATTTACGTAATTATTTCGCTACCCCCTCGGGTGATGCTCATCCAACGTGTCCCTCAAGGAATCCCTGTCGATATGGGTATAAATTTCCGTGGTCGAGATATCCGCGTGACCCAGCATCGACTGGATAGCCCTCAAATCAGCCCCGTGGTGGAGCAGATGGGTGGCAAAGCTGTGGCGGAGCATGTGGGGGCTCACCGGCCGCTCAATCTCGGCCGCCAGCGCCCATCTCCTCAGGCGGACCCAGAAGGCTTGCCGCGTCATGCCCCCCCCGCGCCGGGTGACGAAGACGAAATCCGAGGGCCGGCCCCTGAGAAGGGCGGAGCGGGCGGTCTCGAGATACTCCCTGACCCGGTCCCGGGCGAGGTCGCCCACCGGAACCAGGCGGGTCTTATCCCCTTTCCCTTGAACGATGGAGAAACCCGCGTCGAGATGAATCTGGGGGATTTTCAGTCCCACCAGCTCGCTCACCCGCATTCCGGTGGCATAAAGTATCTCCAGCATCGCGCCGTCCCGAACGCCCTCGGGGGTTTGGTCGTCCGGCGCGGAGAGGAGGCGATCCACCTCGTCACTTGAAAGCGTTTTGGGAAGTCTTTTCCAGGACGCGGAATAGGAAATATCAGCCGTGAAATCCGCGTCGATCAATTTTTCCCCGAGAAGATAGCGGGAAAAAACCCGGAGCGCGGCCAGATTCCTCCTCAAGGTGGTGTCCGCCCGGCCCTCTTTCCGGAGATGGGTGATGTGGGCGACCACCTCATCGCGGCCCAGGGAACGCAGGTCGGTTATTTTCCGCCGCTGGGCCCATAGGAGAAAAACCCGGGTATCATGGGTATAGCTCTCCACCGATTTTGGCGACATTCGTCGCTCTATTAGTAAATAATCCTGATAGTTACGTATATTTTCTCGATAATTTTCTTTAAGTAACTTCGCCTCCCCCGGTCCGCTCTTTTTTCCGTTCAACCGCCTGCCTCGTTTCACCGGATTCGATCCCCGTGGTCTGAGCATTTCCGTCCTCAGGCCCGCCTCAGCGCAGTGCGCCAAAGCGCCGCCGAATCGGGCATGACAAACCACGAAACCAATAGATAGGCCGCCGCCCCGCCGATGACTTCGAGGGAGAGAAACCCGGCGCGCATCCAGATATCCGCCCCGGTGGGCCAGAAAACCCAGTTGAACAGATAAAGTCCGGCTCCCATGGCCGCGGAGACGGGAAGCAGGTGTTTGGCCGCCCGGGCGAGATCGCCGCCGGGCCAATCCTCCGTCTCGCGAAGGCCAGCGAGGAGTAGCCAGGCGTTGAGGGCGCTGGCGAGCGAGGTGGCCAACGCGAGCCCGACGAACCCGAGCGGAAACATGAGGGCGACGCTTCCCGCCACGTTGGCGAGTACCGCCCAGTTAGCGCACCGGACAGGGGTTTTCGTATCCAGGCGGGAATAATAGGCGGCCGCCATGAGGCGGACAAAACCGAAAAAAACGAGCCCGAGCGCATAGGCGCGGAGGGCGGCCGCGCTCGCGGAGCTGTCCGCCGCCACGAAAGCCCCCCTCTCGAATAAAACCTCCATGATCGGGCGGGCCAGCGCGATCAGCCCGAAGGCGGCGGGCAGCGTGATGAACAGGGTCAATCGTCCGGCCTCGGCAAGCGGGCTGCGGGCGGACCCCTCCCCTTTCCCGTGCCTCCCTCTCGCCTCGCGGTCCGCCAGCAGGGGAAAAGCCGCCGCCGCCACCGCCAGGCTCAAGATTCCGTGCGGAAACTGTACCAGGCGGTTGGCGTAATAGAGGTACGAGATCGAACCCTCCGCCAGGAACGAGGCCAGCCACCGGTCGATCAGGACATTTATCTGGAGAATGGCCATCCCGAAGGCCGCCGGACCCATCAGGGCAAGGCACCGGCTCACGCTGGGCGCCCGCCAGGGGAGCACCGGGATGGGCGAAATCCCGAGTTTCGATATCAGGGGAAGCTGAATCAGGAGCTGGAGCGCCCCGCCGGCGACCACCCCCCACGCCAGCCATTTTACCGCCGCGTTCGCCTCGACGAGACCGCCCGCCACCACGAGGGCGGCGATCATTACAAGGTTCTGGACGACGGGGGCCAGCGCCGGGAGGAAAAAGCGCCGGGCGGAGTTGAGCACGCCCACGGCGATGGCGCTCAGGCCGATAAAGAACAGGAACGGAAACATGATCTGGGTGAGCCGGGCCGTCAGGCCCAGTTTTTCGGCGCTGCCCGCGAAACCGGGGGCGAGGGCCACCACCAGGGGACGGGCGAAATAAATCCCCAGGAGGCACACTCCGGCCAAAAGGGCGGCGAGGCTCACCGTCATGGCGCCCGAGAAGAGGCGGGCGGAGCGTTCGCCTTGTTGGGCGCGGACATCCGAGTAGACCGGAATAAAGGCCGAGGTCAGGGCGCCCTCGGTCAGGAGGCGCCGAAACATGCTCGGTATCGCAAAAGCGACGAAAAAAGCGTCGGTCAGGAGGGCGGCCCCGAAAAGGCGGGCGATGAGGACATCCCTCACGAAACCGAGAACCCGGCTTAAAAAAGTGGCCGCGCTAATCGAGCCGGCGGCGCGGGTGATTGACTTTCCCTCCGGGGAACGCGGTGAATCGGGCTCTCTTGGGGAAAGTTCTCCGGTGTCGTCTGTCACGAAATTCCCGAGGGGCGGTGGGGCGCTTGACAAAAAGCGGAACTAAAGTATTTTACGCGGCCAGGGTGAGGTCCTCAATCCGGGCCCTCTCCAATTAAGGCCTCTTTATTAAGGAGATAGAAACAGGCGTGGCTAATATCAAATCGGCGAAAAAACGCGACCGGCAGAGCGTGGGCCGGAAAGCGCGCAACAAAATCGTTCGGACCCAACTCCGCAACGCGGTCAAAAAGGTTCTCGAGTCCGTCGAATCCGGGGAGAGCGCCGAGGCGTCTCTTCGCGAGGCGCACTCGAACCTGGCGAAAGCGGCTTCCAAGGGGGTGATTCATTCGAACACGGCCTCCCGAAAGGCCTCCCGCCTTGCCCGCCGCGTCAACCGGGCCGCTGCCTCCGTCTCGTAAACCGCTCATCCGCGCGCCCATGCAGGCGGGCGCCCGGAAACGCGATTCTGGTTCTGCCTGTTGAACCCCGTCGAATCCCGGTTCATTTCAATGACGAACAGTTCGATCGCCCGGAGAGCGGCGGCGTTCCCTCCCGAGCGTTTCACCCGCCTGTCCACGGCGAGCAGCTTTCCGTAAAGATTTCTTAAAAACCTGGGGCTCGCCTTTCCGGCCTGCTGCTGGATACGCCCAGCGACGAACGGGGGCACCCCCAGCATTTCGGCCAGCTCTTTTTGCCTGATTCCTTTTCTCTCCGCCGCCCTGGCTATCGTCCAGCGGCGAATCTGGTTCCGGAGAAAACCGACCAGAAACTGCGGTCCGCCATCGGTCTCGCTCAAGTCCCCCACGAGGGCCAGGGCGCGTTCGGCTCTCCCCTCGGCGAGCATATCGCCCAGCTTGTACATCGCCTCGGCCCGGGAGCGGCCCACGAGGTTGCGCACGTCCTCCACGCCGGCGGTTTTTTCGGGCCCGAGATAGGCGGCGAGTTTTTCGAGTTCCGAGCGAATCCGCCCGAGGGAGGGCTCGATCCACTCGGTGAGGAGCACCGCCGCCTCGTGCGTCAGGGTGAACCCAAGGCCCTCGGCCTGGGACTGGGCCCATTTCGGAAGCTCCCGCTCGGGGGGCGGCTCGAGTTTGAGTGCTGCGCCGGCGCCGGCGAGTTTCTTGAAAAACGAGCGGCGCATGTCGGCCCGCTCGGCGGTGAAGACGACGACGGCCCCGGGAGGCGGGTCATCGATCAGGGGGGAGAGAATCCCGGCGTCATGGTCCGCCACCTGCCCGAGGCCGCGGACCTCGATCAGCCGCCGCCCACCCATGAACGGGAGAGTCTGGGCGGCAGCGGCGATGTCCCTCGCGGGGGTCTCGCCCCAGGTGAAAAGGTCGTGATTGAAGTCGCTTCCCTCATCGCCCAAAACCGCCCGGCGAATTTCGCCGACTATCTCGTCCCGGAGGAAAGTTTCGGGGCCATGGAGCAGGTACAGGGAGTCGATTTCTCCGGATCTCAAGCGAGAGAGCGCCCCGCGAATCTCCTCGCCCGATCCGCGGCGGCGGGGCGGGCGCGCCATATCTAGAAACCCTCCAGGACCAGGCTCACCACTTCCTCGGAGAAGAAGGAAGCCGCTTTTTCATTTGTTTCATCGCGGTTCTCGGCGCTGCCCGAGACCGTACGGTCCACGTCGAACTCGGATTCGGATTCAATATCCTGAAGCAGAATATTTTTTCCGCTCCGCAGATCGCGCAGCCGTACGGAGGTCTTGACGAATACCCGGTAGCGCTGGACCTGATCGCTCCTGCTGAATCCGATCGGATCGAGCCGGTATTCGCGGACCACGCCGTCGAGGACGATTTCCGCGCGACCCGAATCCACCACCCGCAGGCGGCCGTCGTTCAAAAAGCGGTTCCGGGTGGCCTCCGCCATGACGAAGCCGAGGTTCGGCTCGCTCGATTCATTCCGGAATATTGAAATGTTGATTGACCGCGCGCCCTTGAGGTTTTCAGGGTTGGATGTACCCACGAGGGTATAGCCGCACCCGGCCACCGCGGAGAGCGCGAGCGCCAGGGCCGCGCTCAGAAACGACTTGCGCCCGAAAGTCCGGGCCGTTCTCAAAAACGGCTTGCGCCCGAAAGTCCGGGCCGCGTTCGATTTGGGTTTCATACGATTATTTCGACGGATAGTTCCCTGCCCTCTGCTCGGCGGAATGCGCTTCTCTCGGCGACGGCTACCAGTTCATTGTACCGCGACGGGTCCGGCTCGCAAACGGTAATGTCGATATCGTAAGGAAAATTATCCCCTCCCCGCAACGCCCCGTTCACGGTCTCCGAGGCCAGGCGCTCGTACTTTGCCCGGGTGCCGGACGGCTGGAATACCGGCATCGCCAGGGTGGAGGCCGACAACTTGAGCACCCGCTGGACGATTTCCTCGGTCCGGACGGCGATGGTGGGGGCCGTGATTTTTTTCACGGAACCCAGGCCGGCGAACAAGACATAGTCGGATTCGAGGCGCCCCCTTGTGGCGAGAAGCGCCTGGGACCCCCATGCGCCGGTGAGGCGGCCCTCGGCGATCTGGTGGCTGGCCTGCCCGCCGAGAAGGCCGTCTATTCGCCCCGGCACACCGGCCAGCGGAATATCCTCCTCGGCGAACATCGATACCGTGACGATGCAGGGGGCAGTTTCCAGGGGTTGGGGGTCGATTCGAAGCCGAATCACTTTAAACGGGGGTTTCTTCCTGATGGAGGCGGTCCAGAATGCCGTTGACGAATCCGGGCGTATCCTCGGAGCCGAAGCGTTTGGCCAGCTCAACCGCCTCGTTGATGGCCACCTCGGGCGGCGTTTCGGAGAAATGGAGGATTTCACAAGCGCCGAGGCGAAGAAGAGAGCGCGAGACCGAATCCATCCGTTTGAGCGTCCAGCGCTTGCTCGCCTCCGAGATGAGGCGGTCGATCTCGCCGAGATTGCCCAGAACCTTGCACACCAGACGGTCCGCAAACGGCTTCAGAGCGGCCTTGTCGCCGTTAATCTCCCAGAAATGCTCGGTCTCCTTGTCCGCTTCCCCTTTTATCAGGTCGAGGTGGTAGAGAAGCTGAAACGCCAGTTCCCGCGACTCGCGCCGCCCGCTCATGAAAAATTCCTTTCCCGGACAATCATTTTTTCGGCCGGCGGCCCTTCCCGGGGGTGAACCTTCTCGCGAGGGTCGCCATCTCAACGGCGGCCAGCGCACCGTCGTACCCCTTGTTTCCGGCTTTCGAGCCCGAGCGCTCGATGGCCTGCTCGATCGTTTCGGTGGTCACGACGGCGAAGATTACGGGAATCCCGGTCTGGGCCGCGACCTGCGAAACCCCTTTGGCCGCCTCCGAGCAGACGAGATCGTAGTGCGAGGTGGCCCCCCTGATCACGCAGCCGACGCATACCAGGGCATCGTAGTTTCCCGAATCCGCCATGGTCCGCGCGGCGAGGGCCAGCTCAAGCGAGCCGGGCACATAGGCCAGATCCACCGAGCCCTCCGGGACGCCGCACATGCGGAACCCCCTCTTGGCGCCCCTGACGAGGTTTTCGACAATAAATTCGTTGAAGCGCGAGGCGACGATTCCGGCCCTTAGCCCGCTCCCGTCCAAGCTGCCTTCGAATATCTGGCTCAAATCTCTCTCCGCGAATGGTTCCCGGTTTCAGCCCTGCTCCGATTTCAATTTCATGACGGAAGGCAGGGGGGCCTCCCGCTCGAGGGGGACGCTTCCTTCGAGATGAAGCCCGTATCCCTCCAGCGCAACGATGCGGGGCTGCTCGTTGGTCATGATCCGTATCCGTTTCACGCCCAGGTCCACCAGAATCTGAGCGCCGATTCCATATTCCCGGAGCCGGGATATCGGCCCCGAGCGGGGAAGCACCTCCCGTCCGGTCTCCTCCACCGGGGAAGAGGCCCCGCCCATCGTATCCGACTGAAGGTAGACGAGCACCCCCCGGCCCTCTTTCTGGATGGCGGCGAGAGCGTACCTGATTCGATCCGTGCAGTCCGACCGAAGGAGGTTGAACAGATCCAACACGCCGAGGGCGGGCTGGACGCGGACAAGGACAGGCTCTCCGGTATCGACCTTTCCCATCGAGAGAGCGAAGTGAAGACGTCCGCTCGTCCGGTTCCGGTAGACGGTGGCCCGAAACTCGCCGTAGGGCGTGGGCAGCATCACCTCTTCGGCACGTTCGATGAGGCGCTCGTTCTGCATCCGGTAGGCGATCAGGTCCTTGATGGTGACGATGGAGAGGTTATGGGCTTCGGCGGCCTTCTCGAGGTCCGGAAGCCGGGACATGGAGCCGTCCTCTTTCATGACCTCGCATATCACTCCCGAGGGATCGAGCCCGGCGAGGCGGGCGAGATCCACCGCCCCCTCGGTGTGCCCCGCGCGTCGGAGCACGCCGCCCGGGCGGGCGCGGAGGGGGAAAATATGGCCGGGAGTGACGAGATCCGCCGGTCCGGCGCCGGGCCGGATGGCGGTCTGAATCGTGTGGGCGCGGTCGAAGGCGCTGATGCCGGTGGTCACGCCGTCGCGGGCCTCGATGGAGACCGTGAAGGGGGTGCCGAAGCGGGAGCCGTTCTGGAAGCGGTCCACCATCATGGGCAGGCCCAGGGTTTCGACCCGCTCGGGCGTGATCGAGAGGCAGACGAGCCCCCGCCCCTCTTTTGTCATGAAGTTAATCGCCTCGGGCGTGACCTTCTCGGCCGCCATCACGAAATCGCCCTCGTTCTCGCGGTCCTCGTCATCGACGAGAATCACGATCCGGCCCTCGCGGAGATCTCCGATGGCCTCGCTGATGGAGGAGAAAATACTTTTCTTTTCGCCGCCGGCCCCGGATTCAGGCATAGCCGTGCTCTTTCAGCTTATCGAGGGAAACCCCGCCGTCTCCGGGCGCGCGGGCCCGGGAATGGGGGTCGAGGAGTTTTTCCACGTATTTTCCGATCAGATCGGCCTCGAGATTCACCGCCTCCCCGTCTTTCTTTTCGGTAAGGGTGGTCGCCTCGCTGGTGTGGGGGATGATCGCAATCGAAAACGAGACCTCATCGCAGGCCGCCACCGTCAGGCTGATGCCGTCCACCGCGACCGAGCCCTTGAACACGATATAGCGCATCACCTCGGGCGGCGCCGCGACCGTCAGCCAGATGGAATCGCCATCCGCCCTTCGCCCCCTGATCTCGCCTAGTCCGTCGATGTGGCCCGTCACCATGTGGCCGCCCAGGCGGTCCCCCAGGGCCAGGGCACGCTCGAGGTTCACCCCGTCCCCCGCCTTGAGGCCGCCGAGATTGGTCATCCGGAGGCTTTCGGGCGAAACATCGGCCTCGAACACCTGGCCGGCGAATTCCACCACCGTCATGCAAGCTCCGTTGATCGAGATCGAATCGCCCAGTTTCACCCCGTCGAGAAGCCCGCCCGCCTCGATGGCAATTCGGGCGCCCCCCTCGCCGGAGCGGACGGTGCGAACCCGGCCAACGGTTTCGATGATTCCGCTAAACATCGGAATATTCCTCCGGATCATCCTGAGATCGTGCCCAGAATGGATCATCTAAGTAGCCTTGAATCAATATATCTTGGCCAATTACCTCATATTCAAGATGAGATAATCTCGGGGCCGCGCCCAGCGATGAACCGAGCCCCCCGGACACCGCCCCGGGGGCCGAATCGTCCCCGATGATCATGGGAGCGATAAAAGCCATCACCCTATCGGCCAGCCCCTGCCTCAGGAATGAGCCATGTACCCGGCCCCCGCCCTCGACGAGGAGATGCCGAACGCCCCGCGCCCCAAGGGTTTCAAGCAAAGGGGCCAAAGCAACCCGCCCATCGGGGCCGGCTTCGGTGAAAACAATTTCGGCCCCCGCTTTTTCCAATTCAGCCGCTCGCGAGGAGTCACCTCCCTCGAGAGCGGCGACGATTGTAGCAACGCCCCGATCCGGAGGCAACGCTCGCGCCTCTATCGGCGTCCTGAGTCGGGAATCTAAGACAACGCGAATTAAGGGTTTGCCCGCCTTTCCTTCAGGCCGCGCTGTAAGGAGAGGATCGTCCTTGAGCAGGGTTTCCACCCCGACGAGAATGGCGTCAACTTGGTCGCGGAAATTGTGGGCCCACGCCCGGGCGGGCTTCCCGGTGATCCAGCGGCTCTCGCCCGAGGGGGCGGCGATTCGACCGTCCAGGCTCATCGCCATTTTCAGGGTGACAAAGGGGCGGCTCTTTTCGATCGAGGTGATGAAGGCCTCGTTCAGCCGGGCCGCCTCGCGGGCGAGAAGGCCCGTTTCGACCGCCACCCCGCCCTCCTCGAGTATCCGGAATCCCTTGCCGGCGACGCGCGGGTCCGGGTCCTCAAGAGCGGCGACAACCCGGGTAATCCCCGCCTCCACAACGGCGGGGGCACAAGGAGGGGTCTTTCCCCGGTGGGCGCAGGGTTCAAGGTTGATGTAGAGGGTGCCGCCCCGGGCGAGGCCACCGGCCTCCTTGAGGGCGATGACTTCGGCGTGGGGGGAACCGGCCCGCTCGTGCCATCCGCGGCCAGCGGCCTTCCCGTCCGGACCGATCACCACCGCACCGACGAGGGGGTTGGGGCTGGTCCTCCCCGCACCTCTTCGGGCGAGGGAGATCGCTTCCGCCATCCAGCGGCGGCCGGCCTCCTCGTGTTCAGCGTTCACCGTTTTTCCCCGCGGGGTCTCGGATCAGTGGATTTCGGCCGTTTTGTAGGCGCCGTGCGCGATGGTGGCCTGGGCGGCGGCGAGCCGCGCAATCGGCCCGCGCGGCGGGGCGCAGGAGACATAATCCATTTTCACGAGATGGCAAAACTCCACCGAGGTGGGTTCGCCGCCGTGCTCGCCGCAAATGCCCACCTCGATGTTGGGCCTGACACTCCTTCCGCGCTCGATGCCGATTTCCACCATCTCGCCCACGCCCTCGCAGTCCACGGCGACAAAGGGGTCGCGCGCGATCAGATTTTTTTCGAGGTACTCGGGGAGAAACTGCCCGGCGTCGTCGCGGCTGAGGCCGTAGGTCATCTGGGTGAGATCGTTCGTGCCGAAGCTGAAAAACTCGGCCGTCTCGGCGATCTGCCCGGCGCGGAGACAGGCCCGGGGAATCTCGATCATGGTTCCCACCAGGTAGCGGATCTCGACGCCCTGCTCGACCATCACCTTTTTGGCGGTCTCGGCGACGAGATTGCGGTTGAACTCCCACTCGGCCTCGCCCGCCGTGAGCGGAACCATGATCTCGGGAAACGCCGAGACCCCCCGTTTTTTCATCTCGCAGGCCGCCTCGATGATTGCGCGGGCCTGCATCTCGCAAATTTCGGGATAGGTGACCACGAGGCGGCAGCCACGGTGGCCCAGCATCGGATTTTGCTCCTTGTGGATCTCGGTGGCATGTTTCACGCCCTCGACGCTGATGCCGAGAAGGGTGGCGACCTGCTCCATATCGTGGAGGGTCTTGGGCAGGAACTCGTGGAGCGGCGGGTCGAGGAGGCGTATCGTGACCGGGCGATCGCCCATCACCTCGAAGATGCCGATGAAATCGCCCCGCTGGAAAGGAAGCAGGTGGGAGAGCGCCTCGCGCCGGCCCGCCTCGGTCTCGGCGAGGATCATCGCCCGGACGTAGTCGATGCGGTCCTCCTCGAAGAACATGTGCTCGGTGCGGCACAAGCCGATTCCCTCGCAGCCGTATTTGAGCGCGGCCTCGCTGTCGGCCACGGTATCGGCGTTGGCCCGCACCCCCAGGGTACGGATATCGTCGGCCCATTCCATCAGCGTCGTGAAATCTCCGGCCATCTCGGGCTGCTTGAGATTGGCCTGGCCGAGGATAACATCGCCCGAGTTGCCGTTGAGCGATATCCAGTCGCCCTCCTTGATGAGGTGGCCGTTGGTCTCGATGGTCTTCTCGTCCGCCTGAACGTTGAGAGCGCTGCAACCGGCGACGCAGCACTTGCCCATCTGGCGGGCGACGACGGCGGCGTGCGAGGTGAGCCCGCCCCGTGCGGTGAGGATTCCCTGGGCGACGTCCATCCCCATGATGTCCTCGGGGCTCGTCTCCCGGCGCACCAGGATAACGTCCCCTCCGTTCCCGGCCTGGGCGACGGCGTCGGCGGCCGTGAAGACGACCTTCCCGACGGCGGCTCCCGGCGAGGCGGCGAGCCCGGTCGCGATCACGTCTACTCCCCCGTCCATGTCGATCGCCGGGTGGAGGAGTTGATCGAGGCTGTCAGCGTCCACGCGGGTGACCGCCGTTTCCTTGTCGATGCGCCCCTCGGCGACCAACTCGACCGCGATCCGCACGGCGGCCCGGGCGGTTCGCTTGCCGTTCCGGGTCTGGAGCATGAAGAGACGGCCGTTCTGGATGGTAAACTCCATGTCCTGCATGTCCTTGTAATGGTCCTCGAGGCGGGCGGAAATCTCCTCGAACTGGGCGAGACACTCGGGCATGCGCTCCTTGAGCGCCGAAATGGGCTCGGGGGTGCGGATTCCGGCGACGACATCCTCGCCCTGGGCGTTGAACAGTATCTCTCCGTAAAGCGACTTCTCGCCCGTCGAGGGGTCACGGGAGAAAGCCACCCCCGTCCCGCAGTCCTCGCCCATGTTTCCATAAACCATGCACTGCACGTTCACCGCCGTTCCCCATGCGTGGGGAATCGAGTAGAGGCGCCGGTAGGCGACCGCCCGCTCGTTGTTCCAGGACTTGAACACCGCCTCGATGGCGAGGCGAAGCTGCTCGGCGGGGTCCTGGGGAAAGGCGGAGCCCGTCTTTTCCTTGACGAGGGCATCGTATTGCTTCGTCAACTCGGCCAGATCGTCGGCCGATAGCTCGACGTCGGTCGATACGCCTCGGTTGTTTTTCATCGCTTCGATCAGCGACTCGAAATCGTGGTGCTCCATTTCGAGGACGACGTTCCCGAACATGTTGATGAAGCGGCGGTAGCTGTCGAAAGCAAACCGGCGGTTCCCGCTTTTTCGCTCGAGCGCGGCCACGGTGGCGTCGTTCAGCCCCAGGTTGAGAACCGTATCCATCATCCCGGGCATCGAATCCCGCGCGCCCGAACGGACGCTGACGAGAAGCGGATTCTCGTCTCCGCCGAACTTCGCTCCCATCGCCTTCTCGAGGCGCTCCATCTGCCCCAATACGCCCTCCCACACCCCGGCGGGAAATTCATTCGACCCGAGATAATCCACACAACATCCGGTCGTCAGCGTGAACCCGGGGGGAACCGGAATTTCAAGACTCGCCATCTCGGCGAGGTTCGCCCCCTTGCCGCCGAGTTGTTCGCGCATCGAAGCGCTCCCCTCGGTGTTTCCCGCCCCGAATGCGTAGATCCACTTATCCGCCATTTCGAACAACCCTCCTGTTCAGCGATGGAGCATGGTTAAAATTCGCCTCCGCCTGGGCGGGCGGGGCGGATGAATAAAGTTGAACTCTTAAGACGAGTCTTTCGGGCGCCCCTGAATTTTCGAGAAATCGGCCACCGGCGCAAAAAGGGCGCCGACCCGGCCGAGGAGGGCCAGGCGGTTTCGCCGCAGCTTTTCGTCCTCGGCCATCACCAGAACCTCGTCGAAAAATCGGTCCACCACGGGCCGGAGGGCGGCCACTTTTTCCATCACCCCCGCGTAGGCGCGGCCCAGGCTCCCCTCCCCGTCCCGCCGGAGTTCCCGAAGGGGGGACATGATCTCTCCAATCTCGCCCGCGCAGCCCTCGATCGCCTCGGCCAGCGCGCGCTCGCCCTCGTCCGCGAGCAGCTCCCCGGAAAATTCCGGAGCCCCGCCGCCCGGCGCCTCCACCTCCCCTGCCTGGCGAATGATGTTGCTCACCCGCTTGAAAGTCGTCGCCAGGGGCTCGAAGGTCTCCGCGCTCGCCGCCATCGTCTCGATGGCTCCGAGGCGGGCGGCGGCATCCACCGGATCGCGCCAGCCCGCGCCCCCTCCCGAGGAGAGGACCGCCTCGACGAGATCGGCCCGCGCGCCCCCGCGCGAAAGGCCCGCCGCGACGCGGCTCCTCAAAAATCCGGCCAGCCGGCCGGATACGGTTTCCTTGTCGTCCTTGAATTTTTCGAGGAGCGGCTCCAACGCCCGCTCCGCGCAACCGGCGAGGGAGAGCCTGTAGCCGCCCCACTGGAGGACCTGAATCACCGCATTCGCCGCCCTGCGCAGCGCATACGGGTCCTCCGATCCACTGGGAACATATCCCAGCCCAATCATTCCCGCCAGAGTGTCCATGCGGTCGGCGAGGCCGACGATCGCGCCCACATCGCCCAGGGGAAGAGCGTCGCCCTCCCCCCTGGGAAGATAGTGCTCAAAGACGGCTCGCGCCACCTCGGGGTCGATTCCGGCCCGTTCGGCGTAGCGGCTGCCCATTCGCCCCTGAAGCTCGGGGAACTCGTAGACCATCCCGCTCGTGAGGTCGGCCTTCGAGAGCCGGGCCGCCTCGTCCACGCGGGAGGCAAACGCCTCGTCCCCCGGAAAAATTTCCCCGGCGATCCAGGCGGCAAGCGCGCGAAAGCGCTCGACTTTTTCCCAGCTCGTCCCGAGGCGCGGGTGATAGACCACGCCCTTGAGTTTTTCGGCCATATCGTCCAACGGGGTTTTGAGGTCCTGGCGCCAGTAAAATTCCGCGTCCTCGAGCCGCGCCCGGACAACCCGCGCATAACCCTCCCCGACGACGGCCATGTCCTTCGCCTCGGTGTTGCTCACCCCGATGAACTCCGCCGCGAGGGGGCCGCCCCCCTTTTTGCGGAGCGCGAAGCAGCGCTGATGCGCTTCAAGCGTCGTGATGATCACCTCCTCGGGAAGATCGAGAAATCGCTCCTCGAAGCGGCAGGTCACCGGCACCGGCCACTCGACGAGGTGGGCCACCTTTTCAACCAGCCGCTCCACCCCCTCGACGTTGGCCGCAAGTTCGGCTCCTGCGGCCTCGGCGGCCTCTTCAACCCCCCGGCGGACGAGCGGAATCCGCCCCTCGCCCGCGCCATCGTCCACGATGGGCTCGACCTTGTGCGCCCGGAGTTTCGTGAGATAGTCGGCGTAGCCCGTGACCTCGAATTCCTCGGGCGCCATGAAGCGGTGCCCGCGGGTTTTGTTGCCGAGATTGAGGCTCATCAGGTAATTTCCGCCGGGCAATGGTTGGCCGCCTAGGAGAACCAACAGCCAATGAACCGGACGGACAAAGGTATTAAGGCCCGCGCCCCAGCGCATCGATTTCGGGGAAGGCAGCCCGAAAAGGATTTTTAGGAGAGAGTCGTAAAGAACTTCTTGTGTTTTCTCTCCTGCATCCTCCTTCATAAACATCAACCGCTCGCCCTTGGGCGTGTCCCTGCGGGCGAGGTCCCCGACCTCGACACCGTTCGTCCTGGCGAATCCCAACGCCGCCTTGGTGGGGTTGCCATCCTTATCGAAGGCCGCCGAGACCGGCGGGCCGAGAAGCTCTTCGCTCAGGGGTTTTTGATGCTCGGCGAGATCGGCGACGTGCAGCACGAGCCGCCTCGGGGTTCCGCAGACGGAGAGGCCGCTAAATTCCAGACGCGCTTCCCCGAAAGCCGCCTTGGCGCATTCCCGGAGCGCATCGAGCATGCCCGTCATGTAGACGGACGGTATCTCCTCCGTCCCGATCTCAAACAAAAGTTCCTTGCCCACTGGAGCCTCAAAAGGAGTCAGGGAATCGTGTCAACGATAGTGTCAACAACAGCATCAATACTGAATCAGGAGGCGCTGGCCGCTCCGCTTTTTTTCTTCTTGTTCTTTTTTTCCGTTTCATCGGCGGGAGTGAGCCTGGCCGCGTACTCGGCTACCCGGCGCTCGCGCTCGGCCTCATCCTTGATGAGGGTAAAACCCGCCTTGTGTCGCGAGGCGATATAGGCCTCGGCGCAGGCGCGGGCGAGTTTCCGGATACGTCCGATGT
>JAVEPB010000020.1 GCA_030922375.1 bacterium
CGGCCTCGGCGAGAGCCGAAGATGACACCATCCTTTTGTCCGTCCAGCGGACGATTCTCAGGGATAACATGCCGGCCCTCGGCTACAAGGTCCTCGAATTCATCGCCAGTCAGTTGGCCGACAAACTCTCCAAGGCCAACCTTCAGATCGAAAACATGGGCATCGAGGAGTAAGCGCCTTATTTGAAGGGAAGGCCAGCGCCGCGCTAGAATCCCCTCGGACCAGTCACCGGAAGCCTTCACCCGCCCGCGCACCCTGCGGGCCGCGCCCTGCGAGCCGCGCCCTGCCGTGCGCGAAAAAAATATTCTTGTGCGAGCCGAAGGAATACATGACAAAATCATCGCGTAAAAAATCTCGGAGCGCCGCCGCCTTCCTCGGATACCGCCGCCCCTCGGGCGCGCCCGGCGCGCGGAACCACCTCGCCGCCGTCAGCGTCATGGACAACACGAACCCGCTCGTGCGCCGCATCGGCTCGCTCCGGCGGGACATCCTGGCGCTCAACACCACCTTCGGGCGCAATCTCATGGCCGGCGACGAGGCGCAGCATTTTCGCGTCATGGGCCATCTGGCGGGCCACCCCAACGTGGGCGCGGCCCTCATCGTGGGTCTCGAGCCCGAGAGCGCGGCGAAAATGGCCGAGGCGGCGGCCAGGGCCTCCCCCTGGATGCCGATCGAGATCGTCACCGTCCAGGAGTCGGGCGGCACCCTCAAGACAACCGACCGGGCGCTCGATGTGGCGGCCCGGCTGTCGGGTCACCTGGCCTCGGCGCGCCGGGTGGAGTGCCCGCTGGGCGAGATCACCCTCGGCACCGAGTGCGGAGGGTCGGACACCACGAGCGGGCTGGTCTCGAACCCCGTCACGGGGATGCTGGCCGACAGACTCGTCGCCCGGGGAGGCGCGGTGATTTTCTCCGAGACGCTCGAGATCGTCGGGGCCGAGCACCTGCTCGCCCGCCGCGCGGGGGACGCGCAAACCCGCCGCCGGCTGTTGGCGGGCGTGCGGCGCGCCCTCGACTATGCCGCCGGTGCGGGGGTGGACCTGATCGGCTGCAACCCGACGGCGGACAACATCAAGGGCGGCATCTCCTCCATCGAGGAAAAAAGCCTGGGCGCCGTGAAAAAAGGCGGCAGCGGCCCCATCAACGAGGTCGTCGGCGTCGGCGAGCGCCCCTCCCGGCGGGGGACGATCTTCGCCGACGCGCCCTGCGGCGGGGTGGAGAACCTCACCTCCCTCTCGGCGAGCGGGGCCCAGGCGATCATCTTTTCCACCGGAATCGGAAACCCCATCGGACACCCCGTCTCCCCGACGATTCACGTGACCGGCAACCCGAGGACCGCCGCCCGCATGGCCGAGAATATCGACCTGGACCTCAGCGCGGTGATTTCGGGCGGCATGGGGTTCGAGGAGGCGGCGGACCGCCTCGAGGCGGAATTAATCGATGTTCTGAGCGGAAAGCCGACCTGCGCGGAGGCCCTCGGCGAGACCGAAATCACCGTCAGCCGCGCGGGGCTGAATCTATAGGACTTCACCTATTCAAAGAGAGAACACTCAAAGGGAGAATCATTCATGGCCCAGGAAATCGCGCCCGTCCCGGTGGATGGAGACTACGTCGTCAATCTGGCCCGGGAGTTGATCCGCATCCCGGCGGAGAACCCGCCCGGCGATTGCTCGGAGATCGCCGATCGGATTTTGTCCGAGCTCAAAACGCTCGGCGTGGACCGGATCGAGACCCACGAATTCAAGACCGGGATGCCGAACTTCGTCATCCAGACCGGGGAGGAGGGCGCGGGCGGCCACTTCGTCGTCGGCGGCCACATGGACACCGTTCCCGTCCACCCCGAGGAGGTGGAGGCCTGGGAGGTCCCGCCCTTCAGCGGCGAGCTTCGCGGCGATGAAATCTGGGGACGCGGAGCGGCGGACATGAAGGGCGCGCTCGCCTCGACGCTCGGGGCCTTCAAGGCGCTGCGCGACGGGGGAGTCAATATTCCCGGCAAGCTGACCTGGGTCCTTCTCTCCGACGGCGAGCACGGGGACCAGAACGGCGCGGCCACCCTCGCCGAGCGGGGCATCCTCAAGGAGATCGGCGGTGATATGGTCCTCTACACCGAATCGACCTCGAACAACATCATCCGCTCCTTCAAGGGCCGGATATTCTTCGAGGTCAAGGTGCGGGGGCGCTCGGTCCACGTCAGCGTCCCCGAGAAGGGAATCAACGCCATCGAAAAAATGTCGCGGATCGTCGAGACCTTCAAGGCGGATCTTCTGGGCGCGGAGCCCCACCCCTTCCTCGGGCCGTGCACCCTGACCTTCTCGACGATTCAGGGCGGCTCGGCGGTGAACGTCGTGGGCGGGCGGTGCGCCGCGACTTTCGACGTCCGGATGATCCCCGGACAAACCTCCGCCGGCGTGCGCGATACGCTTCGGGGCATCCTAGAAAACATGAAAAAAGACGATCCGGAGCTGGACGCCTCCCTCGACATCATTCCCAGCGGGGCGCGGGAGGTGACCGAAATCGCCGGGGACGCGCCCGTGGTTCGCCTGATGGAAAAGGTGGTGCCCGCCGTGCGGGGGAGGCCGAACGAGTTCCTGCCCGGAATCGAGTCGCCGGGGGCGCTGCGCCTGTTCATCGACAACGGGGTTCCGGGAATCTTCTTCGGGCCGGGCGAGTTCATCTCCGAAGCCCACCTGCCCAACGAGCGGGTGCCCGCCCGAAACCTCATCGACGCGGCCGGGATGTTCGCTACCGCCGCGCGGGTCGTCACCGGCCGGGAGGCGTACTAAGACGTGAGACGTCTTAAGACGTCTCATTACTCAGGGCCGGCGGGGGCGCCATCGTGAACACTTTTTCCGGGCGAATTTTATAGAGCACGCGCGTCTGTCCGGGCTGGCGGTTCTGGTAGGTCTCGGTGCCGAGGTATTTCTTCGCCAGCGCGTCGATGTGGGCCTCGGCCCCCTCCTCGGTAATCTCGACGACCGTCCCCCTGATCTCCAGCCAGCAAAACGGGTCTTCCGGATCGACGATGGCGGCGGCGACGGCGGGCCGGGCGCGCATCACCTTGTCCTTGAGACGGCCCCTGGCCGAATTGATCCGGATCAGATCGCCCTCGATGTCGAACCATACGGGCGAGACCTGCGGGGTGCCGTCCTTCAGGACGAGCGCCAGATGGAGCAGCGCCTTGCTCTCGAGAATATGGGCGTGACTATCGGGGACCTGGGCTGGGGATTCCGGCATGTCGTATCTCCCTTTCTGGGAAATGGATAATGAATAACGCGGGGCGAAACGCTCAAACCCGCGGAAGCTGCATAAGACCTCGATCACCTTTCCGGTCCGCCCGCCGCCGCCGCTATGAATTTCTGATGGGTAGCTTTAAGTAAAATGTGATATATCCGTTGGATCGTCAATACGCGCGCCCGGGCGGCATTATCGGCCGGCGTCGTTTTTCCTCTCGCACGGGACCCGGATGAATCTTCTTCTCGTATTGCTGGCGGCCTTCGTCGGTTCGGGCCTGAAGGCCATCGGCGGCTTTGGTTTCGCTACGCTGACCACCCCCGCGGTGGCGATCTTCTGGAGCGTCCCGACCGCGATCGCGGTGATTTCGGTTCCCACCCTGCTGACCAGCCTTCTCAACGGCTGGCGCACGCGCGCGGCGGCTGCGGAGGGGCTGGGGCCGTTCGCTCCCTTCTTCCTCGCCGGGCTGGCCGGCCTGGCCCTTGGCCTGACCGTCCTTTTCAACGCCGACGCCCGGCTCATGAAATTTTTCCTGGGCGCGTTTCTGATTGGTCAGGTGCTCTGGCAGTGGACCCACCCGGAGAGCGCGAAGCCGCCCGGGGTCTCCCCTCTCCGGGGAATCGGGATGGGTCTTCTCGCGGGCGTCATGCTCGGCACCGTCGGCATGCCCTCGCACGTCATCGCCGCCTACCTGACGAGCCTTAATCTTTCGAAAAACCGCTATCTGTTCGTTCTGAGCGCCGCCCAGGTGCTCCTCCGCGCGGTGGTCATCGCATCGCTCTTCGCGGCGGGGGCCTTCTCCAGGGACTCGCTCCTTTTGATTGCGGCCGTCACCATTCCGGTGTTCTCGGGCTTTTTCGTGGGCACCCGCCTCTTCGCCCGGCTGCCGGAGCGGACGTTTTTCAGGGCGGTGACGGCGGCGCTCCTGGCGATGGCGGTTTCGCTCATCGCCGCCAACTGGAGCGTACTTTTCGCCTTTTAGGGCGTAAACAGCCCAAATTGACGCGGCCTTTCCCTTTGAAGTAACTTAAGGGCCATCCATGTGACATCCCTCCACCGGGCGGATGCGGAAGCGTTCAGCTCTTATGCTGCAAGAGGAAGGAATATGCCTGCGAAAGTCAGCATCAAGAATCTCACGATGGACTACATGCTCAAGGACCGGGTGGTCACCGCCTTGAAGGACATCAACCTGGATATCAGGGACGGCGAGTTTTTGTGCGTGGTGGGCCTGTCGGGCTGCGGTAAAACGACCCTGCTCAACATTCTCGGCGGCTTTTTCGCGCACACGGAGGGGGAAATCCTCCTGGACGGAAAGCCCATCACCGATGCCGAGCGGATGAACCGCGGCGTCGTTTTTCAGGAGTACGCCCTATTCCCCTGGCGCACCGCCCTCAAAAACGTCGAGTTCGGCCTCGAGATGAAAGGGATGGACCCCAAGCAGCGCGAGGAGACAGCGCACAAATACATCAAGCTCGTCCACCTCGAGAAGTTCGCGCATCTTTATCCGCACAACCTCTCGGGCGGGATGAAACAACGCGTGGCCGTCGCGCGCGCCTACGCCTATGAGCCCGAGTTCTTGCTGATGGATGAGCCCTTCGGCGCCCTCGACGCCCAGACGCGGGAAAATCTCCAGGAGATGACCGTCGAGGTGTGGCAGCAAACGAACAAAACCATTTTTTACGTGACGCACAATCTGAGCGAGGCCGTCTATCTCGCCGACCGCATCATCGTCCTCGCCGGGCAGCCCGGCGTCATCCACAAGGAAATCCGGGTGGACCTGCCCCGGCCCCGCGATCCGTTCGACCCGAAGGTGATCGAGCTTGAGCGCCAGACCACCGAGGCCGTCCGGGGAAATTGACCAATTACGGATCCGCTGAAAAATAATTTTTTGAAAAAAAAGACCGGCCCTCCGGGGCCGGCCTTTTTAGTCTTATCCGCCGCTAGCCGGAGCCGGTGCCGCCGCCAACTTCTTCCATCATGCCCCACTTCACGACGGTGACTTTTTCGAGCTTCTCGAAGATGAATTTTTCCATCATGAAACCGACCAGGGCGATGCAGGCGATGCCCACCAGCATGAAGGCCGTATCCAGGTCCTCGCGGCTGTCGAAAATCGAGTAGCCCAGGCCCCAGTCGCTGGCCGCGACCATCTCGCCCGCGATGCCGGCCCGCCAGGCGCGCGCCAGGCCGATGCGGATTCCCGAGAGGATGAACGGCAGCGAACCCGGAAAGATGACTTTCCAGAACAACGTCATCCCCCGGGCGTTCATCGATCGCGCCGCCCGTATCCAAATGGGATTCACCGTTTTCACGCCCGTCCACGTCGAGGAAATCGCCGGGAGCGCGGCCGCGAAGGCCGTGATGAAAATCATCGTGGTGTTTCCGAGGCCGAACCAGAGCACCAGAATCGGACTCCAGGCCAGCGCCGGAATCGGAAGCAACATGCTCAGTATCGGGACCATCAATTTTTCGAACCATACGACCCGCCCCATCGCGATGCCGATGGAAATTCCGACCACGGTCGCTATCGCCATCCCGACCATGATCCGCCAAGCCGTATGATAGATGTGAACGCACAAGACACAGTTCGGCACTTCATCGTTCGGCTTGGTGAAAATCACCTCGTAGGCCCGGTAAACGATGGGCCACACCCGGGGAAACAGGGCGGGCTCGTTGACGTACATTGCGACGAGCTCCCAGCCCACGAGCAACAGGATAAAACTCGGGATGTTGTCCTTTATCCAGTTGACGGTTTTTTCCTTGGTGGATAATTCGATTGGAAGCTTCACTTCATCGTGCGTGGCTACTGCCATCGGATCTTCTCCTTCCGCTATTTATCCCCATCACAAGGAAAAGGGGACCTCATTGTACCGGGAATATTTCCACTCCGAACAACATATCACACCCGAAAAGAGCCACCGGCACGGGGGTGCGGCGTGCTCGCCTCCCGCCTGGTCCCGGGCGCGGACCTATTTCTTTTTCGGTGCGGCCTTCTTTTTCGCGCTCTTTCGGACCGTTTTCTTCTTTCGCCCGGGCAGGGGCTTGGACTTGAGGGACTTGCCCGAACTCTTCAAATCGTCGGCGATTTTTTCGTATTTCGCGGCAACTTTTTTCTTCGCCCCCTTGCCGATGAAAGCGCCCACCTTGCTCGTGTCAACGGCGTCGCCCTCGATACCCCAGGCGGTGTCCTTGGCCACGATGAAGATAACGTCCTCATCGTCGGTTGCCACCATGCTGTGAAGCGCGTTCGCGGGGATGTGAATGATCCCGCCCGTCTTCACGGTCTTGCGCTTGCCTTCGATCATGGCCTTGAGGGTGCCTTTGTGCACGAGGATGAACTGCTCGTTCGCATGGCGGTGGGGGCGGCTGCCCGTCCCTGCGGGTTTGTCGATGATGCCGAATAGCATCCGCTCGCCGGTGGCCCATACGCCCTCGGAGGTGCTGTAGGTCGCTCCGGCGAGGGCGCGCTTCATCTTCTTGGGATCATAGAATGGCATGTTGGCCTCATTTCATGAGGGCGCCCTCTCATGAGGACTCCCCTTCGGTTATCTCTTGCGCGGCAAGAGGTTTTAAATTTTCTTGGTTTTTGTGGCGATAGCGAACCCCTTGTTCCCCACCTCGACCGGCCCGCTGCACCGGCTGAAAAACAGAACGCCATCCGAGGGGCTCCTCAGCTCCTCGGTCACCTCCAGCGTGAATGGGTCGAGCATCTCGCCCAGTAGTTCCCCCTTCTTGACCTTGGCGCCCAGATCGCGGAACCGGGTTTTCCGGGAGAGCAGATAGCCCCCCGCAGAGGGGTTCACCTCGACCCGGTGGGAAACGTCGAAATACGTCAGCCGCGAGCGCCGCTCCCGCCCGGCCAGCATCCCCAGGTGAACCATCAGATTCCGGAAACCCGACTCCATCGCCATCCGGTAGGGTTTCTCTTCGGCTTCCGTCAGGTAGGCCCCGCCGATCTCCACGCTGATGGACGGTACCCCCGCCGCAAGAGCGACGCCCGGCGCGCTGGCGGGGCTGAGATGCACTCCGTGCACCATTCCAGCGCCTCCGCTGGAAAAGGCGACCGCAATCGCGCGAGAACGGTTTCCCGCCTTTCCCTTCACCCGGTTGTCGATATCGACGCGGCGCTGAATCCGCCCGGCCCGGCCGCCCGAATGGAATTCCGCGAAAAAATCAGCGTTATCGATCAGCGCCTCCCGGATTTTGGCGGCATAGCGCTGGGTCAGCGTCCCCTTCGGATTTCCGGGAAAAGCGCCCCAGAGGTTCGTCTGCTCGTGCTGATCGGGGGACTGCCGGGAGAAATCCGCGAAAGCGAACGGATTCGCCACCGGGATCATCAGCAGCGTTCCGCGAAATTTTTTCGCATCAATTTTTTTCAGCACATTCCCGAAGGCGCGGACCGGCTGGGGCTCGTCCCCGTGCACACAGGCCAGGACGGCGAGCACCGGCCCGGAGGAAGCGCCCCTGACGCAATGAAGGGGGAGCGTCGTCTCACCGCCCCCCAGCATCGAGGCGATGGGCAAGGGAATATAACCTTTGAACCCCGGCTTAATTTCCGCGCCGTCCATCAACAAAGATATCCGTTTCGGCGCTTTAATCCGGCGCATGTCAAATCCCTAATCAGCCGCGGCGGGGGGAGATGCCTTTCGCATCCCCTGCCCCGCCGCGGGATTTTCCGAATTCGTTTCCCGGCGAACCGGATTCAACCTAGTTGGCCGGGTCCGTCCAGCCTTCCGCCTTTATGGCTTCCTTCACCATGCTCAGGTCCATGCCTTCCTTGCGAAGGTCAACCGACCGCTTGGCCTTTCTCAGCTTCAGCAGGACGCCCCCCATGAAGTCGAACCACTTGTAATCTTTTTCGCTGGGGAGAAGCCTCAAATCCAGATCGTTCACCGACGCCTTCACGACGCCCAGGGACATCTTCGCGCCCTTGGACTGCAGGTGGGACCGGTAAACCTTGGTGAATTTCGCGCGGTCCGTCTGATGCAGCTTCATGCCGCGAATGAAGCCCCGGAGGAACTGCACGTACTGGGCGCGCTTCTTTTCCAGGGTTTTGCCGTTGCCCATGATGATCCAGAGGTTGTTCGCGTACTTGCAGAAGGTTTCCACCGAGCGCGCGATGCCCATCTCGATGGCGATGGCCGCCTGGGGGTTGTTCAGGCCGATCATGTCGACCGTCCTCGATTTCAGGGCGGCGATGCGGGTGTCGTTGTTCATGTTGACCGTTTTAAAGTCCTTGACGGTCATTCCGTATTTCGGAAGGACGAAATTCGTGAAGGTGAAGTATGTACCGGTCGCCTTTCCGATGCCGAGCTTTTTGCCTTTCAGGCCCGCCACGGATTGGATGGGTGACTTCGGGGAGACGAGGAGCCTGTTGGCCTTGCACCAATAGTTGGCGTTGGCGATTCCCTTGATATTGGCTTTCTTCGAAATCGCGGAATAAAACGCCCGGTCCGCGGCGCCGCCAACGTCGAGTGCGTTGGCCAGAACCGCCTGGCGCATCAATTTTCCCTGGGCGAACTGTTTGATGGAGTATTTTCCCTTGCCCAATGTATCGTTGAAATAGCCCATCTTGTGGGCGACGACGGTGATGGCGCCCATGACGGAGCGATGGTGGCCGATGCGGAACTTCGCGGCCATGGCCGCCGGCGAAGCGGCGACTGTAGCGATGAGGGCAAGGGCCGCTATCGCCGTGATCTTCTTGTACATGGTCATTACCTCCGGTGAAATTGAGAAAAATTTCCAGTCCACAGGCAAATCGAAAAAACCCTATCCGCTTGGAGCCGCAAACGGATAAGGACGCTACATTTACATCCGGCAAACTTTATCGATTCCGGGTACGGAAAAAAAACGCAACTCTCCACACGTTAAAACGGTCGCGCTCCTCACCCGCTAGATTCAAAAAATGGTATAGTGAACTTAACATTCAACTGGACAACATTCAAGATTTTTCATTTATTCCCCCTGTTTCCGGGGGTTGGAGCGCACCGGCGCCTTTCACCGGAGGACGATTTGAAATGCCTTTTTACCGTTTCGAGGAATTCGGCGAGAAAAAACTCACCCCCCATCTCTCGTCCGCGCGGGGACCCATCATCGAGGGCGATTACATCTACTTCTGCCTGGTCTCGAAGGACCCGGGCACCGGGTCCGAACTTCACTATCATCCGAACGAGCTCATGATTTTTCCGGTAGCCGGAAAGATTCACGCCCTCGTCGGCAAGGACCGGCGCATCGTCGCGCCCGGAACCTTCATCCATATTCCGCCCTACGCGCGCCATCAGATGCTCGCCACCGAGGACGGACAGATGGACTATTTATACGTCAAGGACCGCAGCTGGACCGTCGTCGGCATCGCCCAGGACGAAGCCGTCCCCGACGCGGCCCCCTCGGTCGAGGCCGTCAACGAGGAATTCGATGCGGGAAACTACCCCGGCCAGGAAAAGGAACCCGAAAAGTCCGAGGCCATCGTCGAGGGCCTCCGCAACTCCTACCATCCCATCATCGACTCCCTCGACGCCCCGCCGTTCTCGACACTCAACTATAAATGGGTGGAGGGCGAGCGGCTGGCCTTCGGCTTCTTCGACCTGCCCGAGGCCTACGAGGAGCCCTCCGGCGAGAACGCCCACGAGCAGTTCATCTACATGATTAAAGGAGAGGTGGACGCCCGGGTGGACGGCGAACGCGAGACCGTGACCGCCGGCGGGGTGATTCACATCCCCAAGGGCTCGAAAAGGAGCGTCTCGACCGCGAAGGGAAAGTTCGCCCGCTACGCGACCGTGCGCGCCTCTCGGAATCTCGAGGACCTGCTCGCCAAGAGCTAGGCCCCGCTGGGGGGGCCCCGCCGGGGGTGGCTGAAGGGGCAGGCCGAGCAGGGCGGCGGGTGTCAATAAAGTTGCGCGGGCGCCGGAAGAGGCCAGCCCGGGCTAGCTGCCCCCCGGTCCGTACCTTCGCTTGCCGCGGCGCTTGTCCTCGAGGATTCTGTCGAGCCGGTCCACCGACCGCTGGTCGGGCATGATCGAGCCGCGCATGTCGATGTTGTTGTTCGTCGTCCCGCCGAGGCCGGCGGCCTTCAT
>JAVEPB010000021.1 GCA_030922375.1 bacterium
CCCTCGCCCTCGGGGCCGGTTTACGCCGACTACTGGCTGGGGCCCATGGTCGGTTTTCTGTTCGACGAGAGCCTGGCGGCGCTGAGGCTCATCATGTCGGGCATCATGGAGCGCAACCCCGGCCTCAAGGTTCTCCTGCCCCACGGCGGCGCGACGCTTCCACTCCTCATCGCGCGGGTGGACCGCCTCTCGGGCAGCCGCCCCGGGCCGCGGGATCAAATCTCCCATCCGCCGAGCCATTATTTCGAGCGGTTTTACACCGACGCCGTCGCTCACTCGAAAACCGCTCTCTCGCTCGCCCTCAGCGAGATGGGTGCGGACCGCCTCATGTTCGCCTCGGACGCTCCATGGGTCCCCGTCGCGGCGCACGTCGAAATCGTCGAGAGTCTGGGGCTTTCCGGCGGCGACGCCGAAAAGGTCTGGAGCGGAACGGCCAAGGCGTTCTTCGGGCTCTAGGAATTGGATTGACCGGGCGCCTCGCGGAGCACCATCCGGCTCACGTCGTACACGAGGACAGTCTCGCCGGATTGGTTGACGACCTTTTGGCGGCTGCTCAGGACGCCGCGATCGGGCCGGCTCCCGGAGGGCCTCACCCCGGTCACCTCGACCTCGGCGTGGAGGGTGTCGCCGGCATAGACCGGCGCCAGCGCCCTGAGGTTGTCGATGCCGAGGAGGGCGACGGCGACCTCGCTCAATACGCCGGTCTGGATGATAAGCCCGTCGGCGAAGGAGGCCGTCAAAAGGGCGGGGGCCATGCGCCTGCCGTGGCCTTTCGCCCTGAGATACTCCGTATCGAGAAACAGGCTCTCGGCGTAGCCCGCCACTCCCACATAGCCCAGGATATCGGCCTCGGTCACGGTCCTGCCGCGGGTGGTGAATTTATCCCCGACGCTCCAGCCCCCGAGGGGAATCCCTGTTCGCACACCCGCCTCCGTAATCGGATTTTGAACTTTTTTTTTGCCAAAGAATCCCCGGCGAGGAATTGCCACCCATCCTAATCGAAGCCGGGGCCCGGGGCCAGGCTTCGACCAGGGTGGATGACGGTGGATGATCCATGTAATTTATTGAAAATAACCACGTTAAAAATTAAGCTCCCGAAAATAGAGGTTGAAGAGCCGGTGATGTACTATTGGGAAAAATCAGGAATTTACACTGGGACTCCGGGTTTTACTGAATAGAGGAAAATGGAACCCGCCGCGTCAAATAGGGTGGTACATGATTTGCGCGGTTGTGGGTGTTTTGGGTCGTTTTGGTCCCAAGGCCATGAAAATCAAGCCTTTAAATCAAGCCACGAAAAACAAGAGGGCGGGAAAATGAAGCGTATCCGGGCGGTATCCCTTGCGGTGATTTTTGGGGCGGCGCTCCTCGGGCCGGGGCTTCTCACAGTGGATGACGCCGAGGCCTGGCGGGGCAGGCATTCCCGCCACCGTTACCGTGGCGGGCGGCGGCACTTCCGGGCCCGTTTTTTCTTCCCGGCCTATGCCTACTGGCCGCGCCATAGCCACCACCATTACGGAGGCCACTACCACTCCTACGGGGACAGCTACTGGGACAGACATGCGCACTATCCCTCGGGGGGGACGGTCACCACCTACGAGCGCCGCGACAACTCCAGCCAGATTTTAGGGGCCATCCTCGGCGGGATCGGCGGCGGCGTGATCGGCTCGACCATCGGCGCGGGCGGCGGAAAAGCCCTCGCCACCGTCGCGGGCTCGTTCATCGGCCTGCTGGCCGGAGGCGAAATCGGAAAACAGCTCGACGAGGGCCAGCGGCTCGCCATGGCGCGGACGACGGACACAGTGCTCGAGACCTCCCGTTCGGGCACCGAGGTACCCTGGCGCGACCCGGACTCGGGCGTCCAGGGGACGGTGACCCCAAAGCCCGCCTATAAAAACGCTCGGGGGCAGTTCTGCCGCGAGTATACCCAAACCGTCACCATCGACGGAAAGACCCGGCAGGCTTACGGCACCGCCTGCCGCCAGCCGGATGGCAGCTGGACGCTCGCCGACTAAGCGGATTTTAGAAAATAACATGTAGAATAAACACGAAAAAAAACGCCCCCGCAATCTAGATGATCGCGGGGGCGTTTTTTCTGTGGAGTTTAAGCGGAACCTATCCGGCCACCAGGAGGGCGGCGCGGCCAAGGACCTCTCCTTTTTCGAGGCGCTCGTGCACCAGCTCGGCGTCCCCGGTGTTGAAACCGTATTTTTCGGTGACGAGGGGCCAGACGTCCCCGCGCGCGGCGAGGTTCAGCGTATCGATGACCTCCTGGCGGGTGCAGTAGCGGCTGCCCATCACCTCGATCTCCTTGGTGGTGAACTCGCGCCCGATGGCCTCGAACGGGGCCGTGGAGCCGGAGCCGCCCAGGGTGGCCAGCCTGCCGCCCAGCCCGAGCGCCTTCACGCCGTCGGTGAGGGTCTGCGGGCTCGATACGAAATCCACGACGACATCCACCCCCTCCCCGCCGGTGAGGTCCATCAGCGCCTCGGTCATTCCGCCCCCCGAGGCATCCACCGTTTCGTGGGCCCCCACCTCGCGGCATTTTTCGAGCTTCCCGGCCGCCACGTCCACGCCGATGACGCGGGCGTGGGCCCAGCGGGCCATCATCACCATGTGGATGCCCAGGCCGCCGCCCGCGCCGATGACGGCGACGGTGTCCATCGGGGCGATGCGCGCCCGGCGGATCACCTTGAAGGGGGTGGCGAGGGCGTCGCAGAGGACGGACACCTCGGCGGGCTGCCGCTTCCAGTCGAGGCTGTCGGGGATCTTGATGAAGTTGCGCTCGGGCAGCCTGATGTACTCGGCGTAGCCGCCGTCGATCTGGCGCCCGACATGGCCGCCCAGGTTCGAGCACAAGGTGGGCCGGTTGCTCAGGCACCACTTGCACTGGCCGCAGTCGAGGTAGAAGTAGCAGGTCACCGGGTCGCCGGTCTTCAAGCCCTTAACGCCGGACCCCGTTTCCACGATCTCGCCGGTGATCTCGTGGCCGATGACGACGGGGTAGTTGGCGGGCATGCCGCGCCCGATGCGGGTGTGCTGAATCGTCAGGCCCGATCCGCAGGCCAGCACTCGCGCCACCGCCTCGCCGGGGCCGGCCTTGGGGTCGGGGCGATCCTCCATCACAAAGGGCTCTCCGGGCCCGGGCAACACAATCGCTTTCATCGCGGCTCCCCTCTCTGAATCAACAGGAATGAATTTCGAATCGAAACTTCGTTACGACAAGCGGCGAAGCGCTTTCGCACCGATGTCCTTCCGGTAGTAAGCGTCGTCCCAGTGAATCAGCCCGGCGGCCTCGTAGGCCCGCTCGAGCGCGGTTTTGACGTCGGGGCCCCGCGCCGTGACGCCCAGGACGCGTCCGCCAGAGGTGAGCGTCTCGCCCCCGCCGCCCGGCTTCGTTCCGGCGTGAAAAACATGCGCCCCCTCGATGGCGTTCGCCTCATCGAGCCCGCCGATAACGTCGCCCTTTCTGTAATCGCCCGGATAGCCTCCCGCCGCCATCACGACGCAGGCGGCGGGTTCCGCAGAGAACGAAATCTCCGCCTCGGGGAGGGCGCCCGACGCGCAGGCCAGAAGCACCGGCAGCAGGTCCGAGTCCATCCGCATGAGGAGCGGTTGGCATTCCGGGTCGCCGAAGCGGCAGTTGAATTCGAGCACCTTGAACTCGCCGTCCTTGATCATGAGCCCGGCGTAGAGGATTCCCTGATAGGGGGTCCCCCGCTTCGACATCGCGTCTACGGCGGGCAGGATGACCTCGCGCATCGCGCGCGCCTCGAGCTCGGGCGTCATCACCGGGGCGGGGGAGTAGGCCCCCATCCCGCCGGTGTTCGGGCCGGTGTCGCCCTCGCCGATGGGCTTGTGGTCCTGGGCCGAGGGCATGAGACGGGCGGTCCGCCCGTCCACGAAGGCGAGCAGGCTAGCTTCCTCTCCCTTCAGAAACTCCTCGGCCAGGCAGCGCGCGCCCGCCTCGCCGAAGGCGCGTTTTTCCATCACCTCGGCGATGGCCGTCTCGGCGGAGGCCGTGTCCGGGCAGATGAGCACCCCCTTGCCCGCCGCGAGGCCGTCCGCCTTGACGGCCCAGGCCCCGCCCCGCTCCCTCACGAATCGCTTCGCGGCGGCGGGGTCCTCGAAGACGCCAAACGCCGCCGTGGGGATACCCGCCTCCTCCATCAACTCTTTCGAGAAGGCCTTGCTCGCCTCGAGTTGGGCGGCGGCCCGGCTTGGCCCGAAGACGGGGACCCCCTCTTCCTCCAGCCGGTCGGCGAGGCCCATCGCCAGCGGCGCCTCGGGCCCGACGACGACGAGGCCGGCCCCCTCTTTTTTGGCGAGGGCGGCGATGCCCTCGATGTCCTCGGCGGCGACGGGTACGTTTCGTCCGAGGGCGGCGGTCCCCGCGTTGCCGGGTGCGCAGACGATCTCATCTACTCCAGGGCTTTGGGCCAGCTTCCAGGCCAGGGCGTGCTCTCGCCCGCCCCCGCCGACGATGATGATTTTCATGAATAAATCCCCGCGCGGATGATTCGGTTCGATGTGCGATGGGGGCAGATTGCACCGCGCGACGGCGGGGCGTCAATCCGCCAAGGCAATCCGGCGCAAAGAAAAAGCCCCGCGAAATCGCGGGGCCAATCCCGGGTCCCCGGCGCTGATGGCCGGGGCGCACGCCTGTTGAGGCGATTATCCTCAAAGAGGCGGCGGGTGTCAAAAATGGTGTGTGGGTGTAAAAAAAGGCGCGCTAGTTCATCTCCGCCTGCCCCCCGCGGCGCCACCTGATTTCTTTCTCCGCTTCCGATTCGAGCTCGTTGACTATCTCTGAGAAACGCTCCAGGACCTGGCGCTCCAGAAGCTCGTCCTCGAAGCCCCCCGTCATCCTGGCGGCGATTTTGTGCATCAGTGCCATATCCTTTTTCAGGTGCTCCCGGGGATTGGCCTCCTCCAGCGTGGTCTTTATGATGAGGGAGGTGAGCAACGAGAACACCGCCACCAGGCAGGCCAACCGGTCCTCCTGGTCCCACTCCTCCTCTTCCCAATCCGGTTTCCACCCCATCGGCTAATTACTCCCCGGTCCGTACCTTCGCTTGCCGCGGCGCTTGTCCTCGAGGATTCTGTCGAGCCGGTCCACCGACCGCTGGTCGGGCATGATCGAGCCGCGCATGTCGATGTTGTTGTTCGTCGTCCCGCCGAGGCCGGCGGCCTTCAT
>JAVEPB010000022.1 GCA_030922375.1 bacterium
GAGGCGGCGGCCACCCTCGCCAGAGACTGGCCAGGCCTGGAACGTCTAAAAGTGCGGGATATGATCCTGGCCATCATCCTCCGAATCGATATTCATCTGGACCACGTGGACATTCGGATCTCTCCCCCTCGTCTCGCCGAGACCTTAAATGGTGGCGGAATAGTGTTGGCAGAAGAAAACGCTGCGGAAGATTCATTCCTGACGCTGACCGTTCCGGCGCGTCTCAAGCGAACCGGAATGGAAATGAAGATGCTGGTGGAAGGCGATTCAAGGAGCGCGGGAAAGGCTGACAGCAGTTTGATCCGCCTCATCGTCAAGGCGCATGCCTTGAGGGAGAAACTCGAATCAAAGGGAGGGCTTGATTTTGGCGGGATGACCCGGCGATTTGGAACGGGCAGAGCCTATCACACGCGGCTCCTCCGATTGACATTCCTCGCCCCCGATATCACGAAGGCCATTCTCGAAGGCAATCATCCGAAAGATCTCAACGCCGCCCGCTTAATGCGCAGCACCCGTTTCCCTCTCTCCTGGCGGGAACAGCGCAAAGCGCTGGGATTCGCTTAATATTCCCCGACCAAACCGCGAAAGCGGTTCCCCCTCGATTCTCATCCTCTATCCGCTAATGAAAAATTCCGCGCAGCATTGACCGAACCACAAGACCGACCCATCCCCCCAACAGTGCCTTAAAAACTGGCCGAGGGAGACGTTCGGGTAAATGAGACCGGAGACGGACCTACTGGTCGGTCTCTCCGGATACGAACTGAATTCTACTTTGCGGGAATGCCGGGAAAACGCGGGAGAATCGGGATGGTTCTGGATAGTTAGTGGGAAAGGGGAAACGACGGGATAAACCTGGCGGAGAGGGGGGGATTCGAACCCCCGAGGCACCTTTTGAGCACCCACACGATTTCCAGTCGTGCTCCTTCAGCCAACTCGGACACCTCTCCTTAAACCGCTGCTTCTGAATGAAATAATATCAAACCGGAAAAATCCGGAGACCAATCGTCCCATAACAGCGGGGGATAATTGCATACCACCCCTCTCGCCGCAAACTCACTATGGATAACCCCCCGGAAATTTTCGAAGTGGTGTAAAGTTCCCGTCCCCGGCCAGGCCCCGCCACCCCATACATAACATTTTCAATGGTTTTAATCATTATAATGGGCAATCCAGACTTCAACCGAAAAGCCGGATTTTCGATTGATGAGTTCCGGGATGGTCCCGTTTCCCGCAGGAATGATTATATCCTAGTAGCCGAGGATGAGCCTGTGAACCTGTAATTACCGGGGGATTTTCCGAAAACAGCGGAATTTCCCGCCAGCCGCACCTCCTTTAATAACGGGCTAATCATTCCCATTCAAGGCCCAGTCCTGCTATGATTTAACTATCCGATACTTATTAAGGGAGAGGAAAACCATGAAACTTGCACTTTACGGAGATATCCACGCACAACTCACGCCGCTCGAAGTCGTTCTGGCGGAAGTCGATAAGCACAATGCCGACTGGGAGGTCGTATTGGGCGATCATGTGATGGGCGGTCCCGAGCCGGGCGAGGTTATTGATGCGCTTCGAGCCCGCAAGAACTGCCTTCCCATCCTGGGGAATTTCGATCGATGGGTGATCGATAAAGTCGACGAGCAGGACAATCCCTTCCCCGGAAGAAACGAGGCCAGCAGGACAACGCGCGAGCATCTCACCGAAGATCAACTCGACTGGCTAAGAGGCCTCCCTCACGAAATAACACTCACGGCCGAACCCGGTCATGACGTTCACATTTTCCACGCGGCCCCGGGCGATGACGAGGGGGCCCTTCCACTGCGACTGACAGACGATGAAATTCTGGAAAGACTCAAAGGGGACAAGGCCGAATGTCTGGCCTTTGGCCAGGTTCACGGGCCTTATGTCCGCCAGGTCGGAAATCAGACTCTTGTTTGCGGGGCCTCGGCCGCGGTGAACTGGGACGGCGACAATCGCCCCGCCTACGTTCTTCTCGAATACAAGGGCGACGGAAATTGGGAAGCGGAGATTCACAGGGTTGCATACGATTTCGAACCTCAAGCACTGAAAAACGAAAACTCCTGGGTCCCCAACGGAGAGCGGCAGGCAGTCACGATCCGGACGGGGGAGTTTTGGAATCCGGCCCACATGCCGCACTAGTTAAACGGGCAAATTAAGCGGCGGAACAAAAGTAAAGAGAGATGAGATTAATTTTTTCTACATGACAAGATAACCAAAACTGCCTTGCCATTCCGGCAAGTGAAAATACAGATGCATGCTTCGATTTTATCGAAGAGAAAAGTCGTCGATGTTCGAACGCGAATATGACTCCCCAATGTACCGCGCAGCCTTGGCCCAGCTGGACGAGACGGCGCGCCGGCTCAACCTGGCGCCTGACCTTCACGAGCGCCTGCGTCACCCCAAGCGCGCTTTCGTCGTATCGGTACCCACAGCCATGGACGACGGCACAACGAAGGTTTTCCACGGATACCGGGTGCAGCACAACCTCACTTTGGGTCCCTGTAAGGGAGGGTTGCGCTACCACGAGGAGGTGAATCTGGGGGAAGTGGCCGCCCTGGCCATGTGGATGAGCTGGAAGTGCGCCCTGATGGGGCTTCCCTACGGTGGCGCTAAGGGAGGCGTCGCCGTTCGGCCCTGGGAGCTCTCGACGATAGAGCTGGAAAACCTTACCCGGCGTTACACTACCGAGATCGCGCCCTTCATCGGCCCGGACATCGACATCCCCGCCCCGGACATGGGAACCGACGAGCAAACCATGGCCTGGATGATGGACACCTACTCCATGCTACAAGGTTACTCTGTACAAGGGGTTGTAACGAGCAAGCCAATCCTGCTAGGTGGCTCACTCTTCCGCCGGGAGGCGACCGGAAGGGGGGCTGCTTACATTTTCGAACGGGCTTGTAAAACCTGGGGGTGGAATCCGGCAGAGATGACGGCGGTGGTCCAGGGTTTCGGCAATGTGGGCTCCGTGTTGACGGAATCGCTCGACGAGCTCGGTACAAAGGTGATCGCCGTGGGCGACCGTTCGGGCGCGGTTTACAAAGACGGGGGCCTCGACATCCCGGGACTTCTTGCCCACACCAGGGATAACGCGGGCCTAGTGAAGGGTTTCCCTGGCGGCGATGCGATACCTTCAGAAGACCTTTTGCTTCTGCCGTGTGACGTTCTCGCTCCGGCAGCACTCGGGAGTGTGATCACAGAAAAAAATGTAGGCCGGATTCAGTGCAAGGTCGTTCTCGAATGCGCGAATGGCCCCACTTCGCCCGAAGCCGATGCAGTTTTGAAAGAGAATGGAATTGTCGTCCTGCCCGACGTATTGGTGAACGGAGGAGGTGTCACCGTTTCATACTTCGAGTGGGTGCAGGACACCGAGCATTTCTTCTGGGAGGTCGAAGAAGTAGACGCGCGCCTGCGCAAGATCATGACGCGTGCTTTCGACGAGTGCAAGAATCTGGCACAGGAAAAGGGGGTGTCCATGCGGTTCGCGGCCCTTATGCTCGGGGTGAGTCGGGTGGCGGAGGCCAAGCGCTTGCGCGGACTCTATCCCTGATTTATGTCAAGGAATGCTTCGCACGCATGAGTGACCTCGGGTCTTCGAGGCAATCTTCAATGGGGCCGATGACATTGAATCGTTAATCGATCTCCCGCAGGAAAAAAACCGCATCACAGGTGATCTTGGCCCCCCGGAAATTCACGAGGATTGAGCGGTCGAAATCGGGCCACGGAATCATTTGGCCTACCATCATTCTCAGGCGTCCGAGGTTCCTTCGAACAGGCGAATTTGGTCAATTCTATCAAATGCTTACGAAAACTCACTTCTCATTTTACTCTGTTCCGCCGCATAATTTGGGAAATTGGCAATCGTATTTTGTGGGAATTGAACAAGAAAGGGGAAGTGCGTGCCTGCGTATCCGCCACCAACGCAATTTTATTGAGGCTTGTACACACTCGACTCGAACCAGGTCTGGAAATTTTCGACGAGAGAATCATGGTCAACCTTCAACCCCGAGTAGCGGCGCGCGTGGCAGAGCGCAAGAATCCCCAAATCGGCAAGCGCACGGACGAACGCAAGTTCATCCTCGGTGAACTCTCTCGGCTCGGAGGTATAGAGGCGAAGAACACCGACGGTGCGGTCCATCATCATCATCGGAACGGACAATATAGATACGATTCCCTCGGCTTTGGCGTCATCCGGGTACTGAACCCGTGGATCGTCGGCCGTATCGAGAATTTGGACGACCTCTCCATTCATGCATGCCGCCAGACTGTGATCGGCGTCAACCGGCCCTTTTTTCAAATACTCCTGACTCAGACCCCAGACCGCCGACAATTCGAAAAGCCTGGTTTTTTCGTTGAGGACCCGGACCGCGCAGCCTTTGGCGCTTGTCGCCTCGGCCGTCTGCCGGGCGATATGGTCAAGAATTTCCCCAATGTCGAGCGCGGAACTCAGCTCTCTCGTTATCCTGCTGAAAACTTCGAAGCAGATCTTGATGTTTCCCGGCTCGAACATGGCGCTTTTCCTCCCTTTGCTTCAGGGCCGTCGCAATAATCGTACAACGCCCAATGAAGCCCACTTCTCTCAGCGGGATAAGCCCACACGGGCGGCCTTGCCGTCCGTTATATTCACAGGGCATTTCCGTCGATTCTCAACGGAAAACAGAAAATCGCAAGTGACCGTATCCACCACCGGGTACAATATGATTATACCATGAATTTCTGATTTCATGAGAAATTTCATGCCGGCAGGCTGCCGGCCTCGTTTGGGCTTACAGCTTATTCACCAAGGTTTTCGGGATCGCAGGCCACAAAAAAACCATCGAACGAAACTTCGGCCCAAACAAAACAATTTTTATATCGGGGCGGGCAGGTCGGACTCTCCCATGAGGTACATGTCCACGGCACGAGCGCACGACCTGCCCTCGGCGATGGCCCATACGATGAGAGATTGGCCCCGTTGCATGTCTCCCGCCGTAAACACGCCCGGAACGTTCGTCATCCACTCTTCATCACGCTGGACATTGCCGCGCTCGGTAAGTTCGACACTCAGCTCCTCGAGCATTCCTTTTCGCTCCGGCCCCAGAAAACCCATGGCAAGAAAAACGAAATCTGCCTTCATCTCCCTCTCCGTGCCGGGAATGTCCTCGAAACTCATCCGCCCGTCATCGCTCCGTTTCATTTCCACATCGACGACATCAAGCTTTTTTAATACCCCGTCTTCGCCAACAAACTGCTTGGTTGAAATGGAGTAGATTCGTTCTCCGCCCTCCTCGTGCGCGGAGGAAACGCGTAAAATATTCGGATAAAGGGGCCAGGGATTTACATTCTCATCACGCTCATCCGGCGGACAAGGTAGAATTTCAAGCTGGTGAATCGAAGCCGCCCCCTGTCGGTGAGCCGTACCCAGGCAATCGGCCCCGGTGTCCCCGCCGCCGATGACGATCACGGATTTTCCCTTGACGTTGATCTGTTCCTCTACAGGAACCGAAATGCCCTCGCAGAGTTTGTTCTGGACGGAAAGATATTCCATCGCGAAATATACGCCCTTGAGGCCGCGCCCGGGAATCGGCAAATCACGCGGTGCACGCGCTCCGCCCGCGAGGACCAGCGCATCGAACTCCTCGCGGAGAGCCGATGCGGTGACATTCACACCCACATGACACCCTGTTTTGAAGACAACGCCCTCGGACTCCATCAATTCCAGCCGCCGGTCCAGAAATTTCTTTTCCATCTTGAATTCGGGGATCCCATAGCGCATCAATCCGCCGATGCGGCGGTCCCTCTCGAAGACGGTAACGCTATGGCCTGCCTGGTTGAGTTGATCCGCCGCCGCCAAACCCGCCGGCCCGGAACCCACGATGGCGACTTTCTTCCCGGTCTTGGCGGCGGGCTGCCGCGGAACCACCCAACCCTGGTCGAAGGCGTGCTCAATGATCGAAACTTCAATCTGTTTAATCGTAACGGGGTCTTCGTTTATGCCCAGGACGCATGCGCCCTCGCATGGGGCGGGGCAAAGCCGCCCGGTGAACTCGGGAAAATTGTTCGTTCTGTGCAGCCGCTCGATGGCCTCGTCCCATTTCTCCCGGTAGACCATGTCGTTCCATTCCGGAATGAGATTCCCCAGCGGGCAGCCGCTATGGCAGAAGGGGATCCCGCAGTCCATGCACCGCGCACCTTGGGTTTGAAGCTTATCATCGGAAAACGGAAGATAAACTTCGTTCCAATCCCCAACACGTTCTTCGACTGACCTGCGGTCCGGCAACTCTCTTTGAAACTCGACAAAACCGGTGGGTTTACCCATGACTCACCTCCATCACGGCTTTCTCCCAAGAGATTCCGCGTTCCTTGGCGGTCTGGATGGCCGTCATCGCCCGCTTATAGTCGCGGGGCATCACTTTAACGAATCGAGGCTGATGCGTTTCCCAGTCGGAAAGAACACGTTCGCCAACCGTACTTCCCGTATATTCCACGTGTTTTTGGATGAGGTTTCTCACTTCATCAACGTCGTCAGGGTCAACGAGATCTTCCAGGTCCACCAGCTCCATATTGCACCGCCTCCTGAAGCTGTTCTCCTCGTCGAGGATGTAGGCGATTCCGCCCGACATTCCGGCGGCGAAGTTTCTTCCCGTCTTGCCGAGCACGACCACCCGGCCGCCGGTCATGTATTCGCAACCATGATCGCCCACGCTCTCGACCACGGCGAGGGCGCCGCTGTTGCGAACGGCGAATCGCTCGCCGGCAACCCCCCGGAAATAGGCCTCTCCCGCCGTGGCGCCGTAGAGAGCGACATTTCCGATGAGGATGTTTTTTTCCGCCGTAAAGAAAGACTCCCGAGGCGGGAAAACGATGATCCTTCCCCCCGACAGTCCTTTTCCGATGTAATCGTTCGAGTCGCCCTCGAGGGTGAAGGTAATCCCGCTTGGAACAAAAGCCGAAAAACTCTGACCGGCCGACCCCTTGAAATGCACCTGGATCGTATTCTCCGGCAAGCCCTTCCCCCCATGCCGCTTTGTCACCTCGTAACCAAGGATGGTTCCCACAGTCCGGTTGAGGTTTTGTATGGGAAGCTCGAGCTTGACCGGGGCCTTTCGCTCCAAAGCGTCCTTGCACATGGGAATCAGGGTGGTCACATCGAGAGTACTCTCGAGGCCGTGGTTCTGACCGCAAACATTTCGGATAGCGACGTCCGGACCCATGTCGGGCTTATGGAGTATTGGCGCGAAATCGAGGCCTTTCGCCTTCCAGTGATCCACCGCCTGGCGAATGTTGAGTCTATCCGCCCTCCCGATCATTTCATCCACGGAGCGGAACCCTAGGCGGGCCATATATTCACGCACCTCCTCCGCGACGAAGCGGAAAAAATTCTCAACGCCCTCGGGCGAGCCGGAGAATTTCTTGCGGAGTTCCGGATCCTGGGTGGCAATTCCGACGGGGCAGGTATTGAGGTGGCACACCCTCATCATGATGCAACCCATCACCACCAAAGGCGCGGTGGCGAAACCGAATTCATCCGCTCCGAGCATGGCCCCGATGACCACATCGCGTCCGGTTTTTAACTGGCCGTCAACCTGGACGACGATGCGGTCGCGAAGCCGGTTCATCACCAGGACTTGCTGGGTCTCCGCCAAACCGAGTTCCCAGGGCGCGCCGGCATGTTTGATGCTGGTAATCGGCGAGGCGCCCGTCCCCCCATCGTGGCCGGAGATGAGAACCACGTCGGAGTGCGCTTTTGAGACACCGGCCGCAACCGTCCCCACCCCGATCTCGGCGACCAGCTTCACGTGGATGCGGGCTTCGGGATTGGAATTTTTGAGGTCATAGATCAGCTGTGCCAAATCCTCAATCGAATAGATGTCGTGGTGCGGAGGCGGGGAAATCAAACCCACCGCCGGTGTGGAATTCCGCACCTTGGCAATCCAGGGGAAAACCTTATTTCCGGGAAGCTGGCCGCCTTCGCCGGGCTTTGCTCCCTGCGCCATTTTGATCTGGAGGTCATCGGCGTTCACGAGATATTCGCTGGTGACCCCGAACCTGCCCGACGCCACCTGCTTAATGGCGCTGCGCCGAAGATCGCCATTTTTATCGGGAACGTAGCGCTCGGCATCCTCCCCTCCCTCGCCGGTGTTGGATTTTCCCCCGATACGGTTCATTGCGATAGCAAGGGTTTCGTGAGCTTCCTGGCTGATCGAGCCGTAGGACATCGCCCCCGTGCTAAAGCGCTCCATGATGGCCTCGATGGGCTCCACCTCTTCCAGGGGGATGGGCTCCTGAGCCCACTTGAACTCCAGAAGACCGCGCAGGGTCGCCAGCTGCTTGCTCTGATCGTCAACCAGGTTGGTGTATTCCTTGAAAATATCGAACCTTCCGGTCCGGGTCGCATGCTGGAGCTTGAAAACCGTCTCGGGGTTGAAAAGATGAAACTCTCCGCCCCGGCGCCACTGGAGGAAACCTCCGCTATCGAGTTCCTCGGTCATGGCCCGGCGGTCGGGAAAGGCCTTGCGGTGGCGGAGAAGCACCTCGTCGGTCACGACATCGATTCCTATCCCTCCTATCCGCGATGGGGTCCAGGTGAAATAGTTATCGACAAATTCCTTGTTCAATCCGATGGCCTCGAAAATCTGGGCGCCCCGATAGGACTGAATCGTTGAGATGCCCATCTTCGATATGACCTTGATGATGCCCTTGCACAAACCGGTGATATAATTCTTGACCGCCGTATCGTGGTCAATACCCTCGAGAAAACCGCTTCGGATCATGTCGTCGATGGTTTCGAAAGCGAGATAGGGATTGATCGCCCCGGCGCCGTAGCCCAGGAGGAGAGCCATATGGTGAACCTGCCGCGCCTCCCCGGTCTCGATGAGAAGGCCTGTACGCGTTCTTGTCCCCTCGCGGACGAGATGGTGATGCACTCCTGCGGTGGCGAACAGGGCCGGTATGGGAGAAAACTCCCCTGAAACCCCCCGGTCTGAAAGAACTATCAAGCTATAACCCTCGGCGATAGCCTCACTGACTTTTTGACAAAGATCGTCCATCGCCCGCCTGAGGCCCTCGACTCCCTCCGCGGCCCTAAAGAGCATGGGCAAGGTAGTGGCCTTCAGGCTAGGCTGATCCGAGTGAACGAGCTTGTAGAAATCCTCATTGCTGAGGACAGGGGTGTCGAGCTTCACCTGGCGGCACGATTCGGCCTCCGGCTTTAGCAAATTCCGCTCGGGCCCCACGGTAGTGGAAAGCTGCGTCACGATCTCCTCCCGAATGGCGTCAAGGGGAGGATTCGTCACCTGCGCGAAGAGCTGCTTGAAGTAGTCGTAAAGTAGCCGCGGGCGATCCGACAGGACAGCCAGCGCCGCGTCGTTGCCCATCGAGCCGGTCGGGTCGTTCTTCAGCTTTACCATTGGACCGATAAAGAAGCGCTTGTCCTCCAGGGTATAGCCGAAGGCTTGTTGCCGCTGAAGCACGGTCTCATGATCCGGCTCGGGAAAATGAGGTGCGTCGGGAAGATCGTCCAGGTGGACCAGGTTTTTCTCAAGCCAATCCCGATAAGGGTTGGCCATGGTGTATCGCCTTTTTAGCTCCTCGTCGTCGATGATGCGCCCTTCGGAGGTGTCCACAAGGAAAATTCGGCCCGGGTGCAACCTCTCTTTGATAAGGACATCCTCCGGGGGAATGTCCAGCACCCCCACCTCGGAGGCCATAATCACCAAATCGTCTTTTGTGACGTAATAGCGCGAGGGACGCAGCCCGTTCCTGTCGAGAACCGCTCCCACCACCGTTCCGTCGGTAAAGGCGATGGATGCCGGACCGTCCCAGGGCTCCATGAGACAACCGTGAAATTCGTAGAATGCCTTCCGATCCTCGCTCATGGATTCGTGACCGGCCCATGGCTCGGGAATCATCATCAACACCGCGTGAGGAAGCTCTCGCCCCCCCATGTAGAGGAATTCGAGGACGTTATCGAATATTGCCGAGTCACTGCCGCCCTCGATAACGATGGGAAGTATTTTCTTCAGGTCAGGCAAAACTTCCGTTTCGCACAGCGCCTCACGGGCGTGCATCCAGTTGATGTTTCCACGCAGGGTATTGATTTCTCCGTTGTGGCACATATAGCGGTAAGGATGGGCCAGCGGCCAGGAAGGAAATGTATTCGTAGAAAAACGCGAATGCACAAGGGCCAGAGCCGATTCCATGTCCGGATCGGAGAGATCGGCGAAAACCAGTTCAACCTGATCGGTGGTAAGCATTCCATTGTAAATCAGGGTCTGCGAAGACAGGCTCGGAATGTGAAAATAAATCCGTTCGGATAAATCGGATTTTCGAACGGCATGCTCAACTCGCTTGCGAATGACGTAGAGCTTCCTCTCCACCTGCATCTTTTCGGCACCTTCCTCGAAACCGCCGATAAAAATCTGCCGGAAGCGAGGCACCTTCGAAAGAGCGGTCGGCCCCACCGAGGAAAGATCAACGGGAACTTCCCGCCACCCGAGCGGTTGGCACCCTTCTTCACGGATAATAGATTCGAAAAGTATTTCGATTTCATTCGTTTGAGCGAAATCGGGAGGGAGGAACACCATTCCGGCCCCGTAGAGGCCGGGCCCCGGCAACGCTATTTCTTCGTCACCGCACACCTTCTTGAGGAACTCATGGGGCATTTGAAGCAAAATCCCCGCGCCGTCGCCTGTGTTTACCTCAGAGCCGCTGGCTCCACGATGTGCGAGGTTCTTCAGCGCGGTTAGCGCATCTTCGACAATCCTCCGGGATTTGCGCCCATGGAGGTCCGCCACGAACGCGACGCCGCAGGCATCGTGCTCGAATGCAGGGTCATAGAGGCCGAGGCCCGATGAGTGACCGTTAAAAGTCATTGGTATTCCCAATCTTACAGGAAAGAAAGTAAATCCCTCCCCCAGGGAGGAGGAGGGAGCATCCCCAATCGAATGCTGAACTATACACGATTTTCTATCATAACCCAACCCGAATCTTTTAATACATTGCATTAATATTTCTAATACTGTATAGAGAATATCCCATGAAAATAGATATGCTTCGCCTCTATTGCAACGTGGTTCAGACAAACAGCTTTTCCCGCGGAGCCCGCGAGAGCGGCGTGACCCAATCGGCCGCGAGCCAGAGCATCCGCTACCTCGAGAACGATCTGGGCGTCTCTTTATTGGACCGGAGCAAACGCCCATTCACCCTGACCCCTCAAGGAGAGAAGTTCTACAAGGCTAGCCGAGATTTAATCGAAGGCTTTGATCGGGTAAGGGACGAGGTCGCGAGCGATAAAAAACGGATTGAAGGGACGGTGCGCGTAGCCGCGATATACTCCATCGGTCTACATGTCATGGGCGTTTACATGCAGCGTTTTCGGCATCTTTATCCAGATGCTCGGGTCCGGCTCGACTGCCTCCACCCCGAAGAAGTTAAGCGATCCGTACAAGAGGACATGGCCGACATCGGCCTGGTTTCCTATCCCAGCTCAAGCCGGACACTAAACGTTATTACCCTTTGGGAAGAACCCCTCCGGGTGGTGTGCACACCGGAAAACCCTTTGGCCAAGAACAAGGTCGTTCGTTGCGCCGATCTGGACAAAACTCCCTTTGTCGCTTTCGACCCCGACCTCGTCATACGGAAAGCCATCGATCGGGTGCTCCGCCAGGAGCACGCGCGCGTGGATGTGGTCATGGAATTCGACAACGTAGAGAGCATCAAGGAGGGTGTTCTGCTCGGCGCGGGAGTAAGCATCCTGCCCGAACCGGTGTTTCAAAAAGAAATCGCAATGCGAAGCCTTCGGGCAATCCCCCTCGACCGCGATGACCTTTCGCGGCCAATCGGACTAATCCATCGGCGGAGAAAAAAACTCCCCCCGACCGTGGATCGGTTCATCGAAATACTAAAAGAAAGTTGATCGTTTTCCGCGGAAAATCAAAACGGGCGGTTGAGCTTCGAGCGAGGAGCGATAAGCTGCGCAAAACAGCAAATACCACGAGCTCAGGAAGGTACGCGCTCCCTCCGGGGCGTAAGAGGGTTTTTTTCAATATCCGGGGAGGGCGGGAAGGGTGCC
>JAVEPB010000023.1 GCA_030922375.1 bacterium
GAGGGCGATCTCCTGGCCCCGCGCGCGGCCCATCGTCGTCGTCGCCCACTCCCCCACCCCGTCCACGGTGAGGATCGCCGACTCCTCGAAGGGCGAGGCGAAATAGGCGCTCGCGGCGTGCGACATGTGGTGTTCGGTGAATAGAATCTTGTCCAGCGCGATGCCCAGCCGTTTGTAGATGATTCCCTTCACCCACAGCTTGTCGCCAAACCAGTTGATCATCGAGCCCTGAAAAACCTTCAGCGACGAGGGGAACGTCTGGAGAATGGTGTTGAGAAGGCGCTCGAACTTGAGGAAGGGTTTTTCGTAGAAGACCACGTAGTCGAGATCGCCGGCCTCGATGCCCGCCTTCTTCAGGCAGAACTCAATCGCCAGTTCCGGGAAACCGAAATCGTGCTTGACGCGGCTGAAACGCTCCTCCTCGGCCGCCGCGACGAGCTCGCCGTCGCACAATAGCGCAGCCGCGGAGTCATGGTAAAAACAGCTAATTCCGAGAATATACAAGTTATTATCCCTGGCGGAGGGCATCCTCTAGGCTGGCTTCTTTTTCCTCGCGGTCCACGAACCCGGCCGGGCCGTCAAGGCGGAGGGGGTCCTTGAACAGGCGAAACGGTATCGCCACCAGCGGGAGGAGGAAGACATAAAGAATCGTGCACAATACGAGCGAGTTGAACCGGGCGATCTTCATCGCCAGCCGCTTCCAGCTAGCCCACAGCCTCTTCAGCATCGCCCTCTCCCCGTACTCCTAGAACAATGTGTAAACGAACGGAGCCAGCGCGCTCGACTGGGCCAAGAACATCAGGCCCGAAAAGAAAAGCAACACGATCACGATCGGCGCCATCCACCAGATCTTGTTCGCCCACATGAACTCAAAAAGTTCCCCGAGGGTACCCAGTATCGCGCGAAACATTATAAATCCCCATCGGAGAAAGAACGGTACCAATCCACCGTCCGGCGGAGGCCCTCTTCAAAAGACACCTTGGCCTCATAACCCAATCGATTCATCGCTTTCGAGATATCGGCCTGGGAGCGGAATACGTCGCCCTTCCGGGCGGGGGCGTAGGTGGCTTCGATTCCCTCGGCACCGATGATTTCCCGGAGCTTCCCGAACAAATCGTTCACCGAATGATTGCTTCCGGCCGCCAGATTGATCACCTCGCCGCCCATGCGGCCGGCTTTCATGGCAAGCAGATTCCCCGCCACCACGTTGTCGATGAACGTAAAATCGCGCGATTGATGGCCGTCCCCGAATATATGGGGAGATTCTCCGGCCAGGAGAGCCCGCGCAAAGAGCGGGATCACCGCCGAATACGGAGAATTCGGGTCCTGGCGCGGCCCGAACACATTAAAATAACGGAGGCCCACCGTCTCGAGACCGTGCAGCCGGTGGTACATCACCGCATATTTCTCGGCGGCCAGCTTCGAGACCGCGTAGGGCGAAAGCGGCTGGGGGGCGTCTTCCTCTCGCCGGACATCGCCCTCGACGTCCCCGTAAATCGAGGAAGACGACGCATAAACGAACCGCGAGACCCCGGCCTTGCGAGCCGCCTCGAGAAGGGTCAGCGCCCCCCCGACGTTCACCCGGTTGGTGAGGACAGGATCCTCCAGCGAGCGGTGGACCGACGGTATCGCCCCCTGGTGGAGTATAAATTTCACGTCCCGAACGGCCTCGTCGCAAATTCTCTCCGATACGATTCCGTCGGGGCCGTCGATCAGTTCGATGTCGCCCAGCACATCGCTCAGGTTTTCCCTCCGGCCGGAATAAAAATTGTCCACCACCCGGACGGCGTAGCCCTCGGCGAGAAGCGCCAGCACCAGATGGGAGCCGATGAACCCCCCGCCCCCCGGCCCCAATACACGATCCATCCGGACACATCTCCAAAACCAGTTTCGCCCGCGAGATAAACCGCCGGCAACGCCCATTAAATGTCCGAGGCGTTTTCCTTGAAATACGCGATCACCGACCGGAGAATGTCGTCCAGCCGCTCGCGGGTCTCGTACCCGATAAGGCCATTGATTTTCTTCAAACTGGGGACCCGCCGCTCCATGTCCTCGTATCCGTCGCCGTAGGCCTCTTCGTAGGGGATAAATTGGATCTCGGAAGACGATCCCGAGAGCTTCTTCACCCGGAGGGCAAGCTCCTCGATGGTGGTTTCCTCGTTGTTGCCGATGTTGAAAACATCCCCGACAGCGTCCGGGTGCGCCATCAAATCGATAATGCCCTTCACCACATCGTTCACATGGGCGAAGCAGCGCGACTGTTTTCCGGACCCGTAAACGCGAATGGGTTTCCCGTCCAGCGCCGCCCGCACGAAATTCGGAATCACCATTCCATAGCGTCCGGTCTGCCGGGGGCCAACGGTGTTGAACAACCGGGCGATCACCACGGGGAGGCCGTAGGCCTGGTGATAGGCCAGAGCGAGGAATTCGTCCAGGGTCTTCGTGTTGGCATAGGCCCACCGCTGTTTCTTGGTCGTGCCCAGAATCCGGTCGTCATCCTCGCCGAGGGAGCCATTATTGTTCTTCCCGTATACCTCGGAGGTCGAAGCGATGAAAATTTTCTTCGAATGCTTTCGGCACAGACCCAGGGTCACCTCGGCGCCCCGGACGTTCGTCATGATGGTCTCGACGGGATTCTCCAGAATGAGGCGAACGCCCACGGCCGCCGCCAGATGGTAGATCTCGTCGCATTCCGCGACGAGGGGCTCGAGGACCTCGGCGTCGAGGATGCTGCCCTCCTCCAAACGAATCCCGGAGTTCTGCGGGAGGTGGCGAAGATTATCCATTCGGCCGGTCGAAAAGTTATCGATGATGGTTATTTCGTGTCCGCGCTCTAAAAGCTCGGACGCGAGATGAGAGCCGATGAATCCGGCGCCTCCCGTAATCAGAATTTTCATGACGCTCCAATCGCGGCCTTCTCCAGCCAGAAACCAATATAATGAATAAAACCTTACCTTGTTTATCTCAGATGCTTTACGGGAAGCGGGTAATCATTGGCTCCACCGGGACGTTTAGGAATCGGACGGATGGACATGCGGAACAGGTCCAACGTCATTTACACGATGTCCCCGCCCGAATCAAGACGGGTGAAGCCATAAACCCCGAAAAAATCGGAATTTCCGTCCATTCGAGAGGGTTCGGATGGAGGCCGGATGGGAGGGCGGAAAAGACCGCCCGGGCGGGCTGGCCCGAAAGCGCCCTGATTTATTGAGCTATATCCTCAGATATGACCGGGATTCGTCGATTTCTTCAATCAGGTTGTGGAATATTTCCTCGACCTCGACGTGGGAGAGTTCGATGGGAATCTTGCCCTCCTCCTTGAGGGAGGCCACCTGGCCCGGCTCGAGTTCATCGGATTCCGCCAGATGAGCCATGAGGTCGGCGGCGCAGACCACCCGGATAAATTTCCCGTGAGCGACATCGAAATCGGGGTAGTGGTGAAAGGCGATCGCCGCGGTCAACTCCTCGGAGAAATTCCATTTACGGGCGAGGAAAAATCCGATGGTGCAGTGATCGAACCCGTACAGGTCCATCTCCGTGGAGTGATATCCCGGGGAAATCTCCTCGGCCAACTCCTTGAAAACCTCCTGCTCCGGCTCCTCGATCAAACGGTCCATCACCAGCTTGCCGATGTCGTGGAGCAGGCCCGCCGCGAACGCGGCCTCCTGCATATCCGGCAAAAGGCGGGCCGCGATAAGACGCCCGGCGACCGCCGCCGCGACCGAGTGAAACCAGAATTGATCGGCCGGAATTCCGTAGCCGCGGATGTTGCTCCGAAGCAGACCCGAGGAGGTGCATATCACGGCGATGTCGCGAATCTCCTTGTCGCCCAGCAGGCCCACCGCCACCTCGAGACTGGAGATTTCCTGGCGTATCCCGAAATAGGCCGAATTGATCGTCTGAAAAACTTTTGACGCGATTCCCTGATCGAGCGAGACGCAGTGGATCAACTCCGCGCGTGCGGCCTCGCCCTCGCTGGTGAGTTCCATGATTTTATGGAAAACCTTCGAGATGGGAGGCAGGGCGTCCACCTCGACAAGCGCTCGCTCGAAATACTTCCTCGATTCTTCCATCACAAATTAATTCCAGGGGCGTCAATAAAAAAAGGGGCTGGCCCGGCAAAAGAAAAAGCCGTTGGCCCCATTATAGTGAAAGAATCGGGATATTGCATTTTCCCGAGCGATCATTTTCAACATTTACCCTGCAATTAAAAAGGATCCGCCCTTAAATAATAATATTTATGCCAAATATGGGCGGCAAGCCGGTTTCTTAGTTGAAAACCACGGTTTCCTCCAAATCCCATGAATGACCCGAAACACCGGCCTCCATCGCCGGGGCCTCTCTCAGGGTACTGTGAATCCGGGCAAAAATTCTAGACCGCCCCAATCCCGAATACGCGGAGGCTCCGGCCCGGGCCGACGGGCGATGGCCGGAATTTGAAAAAGGGAGCGCATTGCCGCATAACTCCGGATAATATTGCCCGAATAACGAATTTTGACTTTTTTTTACCCGGGCCGGGCCGCTTCTTTTTCATCCTTCGGCGCGCCGCCCGAAAAACCAAGGAGAGTGAGACGATGCCGAGAATACCGTTTTGCGACGAGGTGGAAACCCCGGCCGAGGTGGCCGATCTTTTCGAGGAGAGCAGGCGCCAGTGGGGAAGCGTGCCGAACCTGTTCAGGCTTATGGGCCGGGCGCCCGCCTTCGTCCGGGCCTGGCTCGCCAAGGACAAGGGGCTGCGGCTGGAGCGCCTCAAATCCGGCGAGGTCGAATTCGTCAAGCTCGAGGAGTTGATGATCGTCAAGGCGAGCGCCATCAACGCCTGCAGCCACTGATACGCGCACAACGAGGAGCTCGGTCGGGCTCTGGGTTACACGCACGAACACATCGAACTGCTCTCGGGAGACGGATGGCGCGAGAGCAGCCTGTTCAACGAGCGGGAAAAGGCGGTCATCGGCTGGGCCGAGGCGGTGACCAGGATGACCGCCAAGACCGACGAGGCGGCCTGGGGGGCGATGCGCCGCAATTTCGACGACAGGGACATCATCACCCTCACCGCCGTCGCCGGGTTCACCAATTGCTCGAACCGCGTCGCCGAGGCGCTTCAC
>JAVEPB010000024.1 GCA_030922375.1 bacterium
TTTGAGCGGGGCCTCCTTTTTCTTGCTTTTCGGATTTTCGCTGATGTATGTCACCCAGTCGGGTCAACTCAAATCCAAGCGCCCGAGCGCCTGGCTGCACCGCCTTCCCTCGCTTGGGGTGCTCGATGATCTCAACCACAAAATCCTCTACTTCGGATTCGCTTTCCTCACGGCGAGCATGCTGATCGGTTCGATGTGGGCCAAGTCCAAGCACGGGGCCTACTGGAGCCTCGATCCGATGAGAACCTGGCCCCTGGTGATTGTCTGGGGAGCCTATGGGGTTTTGTTGGTCTGCCGGTTGACGCGGAGCTGGAAGGGGCACCTCTCGGCGGTTTTCTCGATGGTCTCTTTCGTGGCGGTGGTCTTCGCGATCGCCGTCCATCTTTAGGTCGCGGGAGCTTTTGGGACGATGGCGATAATCCTGGCGGGCGTGAGTCACCACAACACCCCGCTCGAGGTGCGCGAGCGTTTCTATTTCCCCGAAAACACCATGCCCGAATGGCTCGACCGCATGTCGCGGTTTAGCTCCCTGAGCGAGCGCGTGATTCTCTCGACCTGCAACCGTGTCGAGCTCTACGGGTACGCCGAGAGCTATGAGCAGGGCGTCGATGCGATTCACGAGTTTTTGCTGGAATCGCGGAACCTTCGCAGCGACGAGCTGAGCGATCACCTCTACATCCAGCGCGACGAGGAGGCCACGCGCCACCTGTTCCGCGTCGCGTCGAGCCTGGATTCGATGGTCCTGGGGGAGCCCCAGATTCTCGGCCAGGTCAAGGAGGCCTACCGCATCGCCCAGGAGGCGGGCCACGCCGGAAAGACCCTCAATGCTCTTTTCTCGCGGGCTTTCCGGGTGGCGAAAAAAGTCCGCGACAAAACCGCGCTCGGGAAAAAGGCGGTGTCGGTCAGCTCGGTCGCGGCGGAGCTGGCCGGGAGAATTTTCGGGACGCTGGAGGGGAAATCCGTCCTCCTCATCGGGGCGGGGGAGATGGCCGAGCTGGCGGCCCGCCACCTGGCCGGCCACGGCGCGGAGACGCTCCTGGTCGTCAACCGGACCTTCTCGCGGGCCGAGACTCTGGCCGGGAACCTCGGCGGAGTGGCGGTGAACTTTGGCGATTTGGAGGGCGCCCTGGCGCGGGCCGATATCGTCATCGCCTCGACCGGGGCGCAGGGCATCGTTGTGAAACAGGAGGCGGTGGCCGCCGCGCTCGAGGCCCGGCGCGATGCGCCGATCTTCTTGATCGATATCGCTGTTCCGCGTGACATCGACCCCTCGGTGGACGGGCTCGAAAACGCCTACCTCTACGACATCGACGATCTGCAATCGGTCGTGGCCTCGAACATCAAGGGGCGCGAGGAGGAAGCGCGGGAGGCGCTCTCGATAGTCGAAAAAGAGGTCGAGGCCTACGTGCGCCGGACCCAGATGGAGGACCTCTCGCGGACTTTCTCGGCCATACGAATCGAGGCCGAGCTTCAGCGGGAAGGAGAGGTCTCGAAAACCCTCTCCCGGTTTCCGGAATTGGGCGAGAAAGAGCGCAAGGCGGTCGAGGCCATGTCGCGGTCCATCGTGAACAAACTGCTCCACCGCCCGTTCGACGTGCTCCGCAGGATGGCGGACGAGGAGGCCGGGGACGACTCCCTCTTCATCGCCCAGCGGCTTTTCGGCGTTGACTCGGACGAGGACAGCGATTCTACCCGCCCCGGAGAGGGCGAGTGAGAGCCCACGGAGGCTGGAGGCCCAGGTGAGCGGAGAAAGCCGGGTCCGGGACGGCATTTTGCGGCTGGGAACGAGGGGTAGCGCTCTTGCCCTGGCCCAATCGAGGCAGATGGCCGCCCGGATTCGCGAGAAAAACCCCGGTCTCGAGATCGAGGAAGTCATTATCCGCACCCGCGGGGATGAGATTCTCGACGCGGCCCTCCACGAGGTCGGCGGAAAAGGCCTCTTCGTCAAGGAGATTGAAGACCAACTCCTGAAGGGAGATATCGACGTTGCCGTTCACAGCCTCAAGGACCTGCCCGGCGACTTGCCCGATGGGCTGACGCTGGGGGCGGTTCCCGAGCGCGAGGAGCCCTGGGATGTGCTTGTTTCGCGCGGCGGGGAATCCATCCGGGGGCTTCCCCCCGGAAGCCGCGTCGGGACGAGCAGCCTTCGCCGCCAGGCCCAGCTTCGACGCTACCGGAGCGATTTGGAGATCGTCGATCTGCGCGGAAACGTGGACACGCGCCTCCGGAAGGTGGCCGAGGGCGAGGTGGCGGGCGCCATTCTCGCGGCGGCGGGTCTGAACCGCCTGGGCCACGGCGGCCGCGCGACCGAGAGCCTCGCGCCCGAGATCATGCTTCCGGCCGTGGGGCAGGGCGCCCTGGGGATTGAAACACGAGAGGGCGACGCGGGCACGACCGCGTTGCTCGCCCCGCTCGATCATGCGCCCACCCGCCAGGCCGTTACGGCCGAGCGCGTGGTGATGGCTGTCATGGAGGGCGGGTGCCAGGTGCCCCTCGCCGCTTTCGCCGAGTTTCGGGGCGGCGGGCTGCGCGTGAGGGGGCTGGTGGCGAGCCTCGATGGTAAGCGCCTCGTCGAGGCGGAAGAGGAGGCCGCTCCCGATGAGGCGGCCGCCGCGGGCGAAAAGGTGGCCCGCCGCCTTCTCGAATCGGGGGGCGAGGAAATTCTCCGGGAGATCAGGGATGTATGAGACGGGTGTCGTCTATCTCGCCGGAGCAGGCACGGGAGACCCGGCCCTGCTCACCCGCCGGTGCGGCGAGGTGTTGGAGCGGGCGGAGGTCGTGGTGTTCGAGCCCTCCCTTTCCGTTGAGTTGCGGGAGCTTTTTCCCCTCGGATGCGAGCGGATCGAGGCGGTCCCCGCCGGGGTGAGCTCCGCCGTAAGCGGCACCCTCGTGGACCGCGCCGAGGAGGGGAAAGTGGTGGTCCGCCTTTACGGGGGCGATCCCTATCACTCGAGGGAGTGCGTCGATGAGGCGAGGGCCCTTACCCGCGAGGGAATCCCCTTCGAGGTTATTCCCGGTGTCATTCCGGGGGTGACCGCACCCACTTTCGCCGGAATCCCGCTCAGCCCGGCGGCGGACGGAGGGTTTTCGGTGGCCGAATTTCCGCTTCCCGGCGGGGGGGAGCTTCGGAAAAGCGCCTACTGCCGGCTGGCGGGCGAGGGGAGCACTCTTATCTTCATGACCCGGTCGGACCGCGTCTCAGGGCTGAAATCCGGCCTGATGGCGGGGGGCGTTTCGGCCACGACGCCGGTGGCGATTATCGAGGGCGGCGGCTCACCGTCCCAGCGCGTGATCGAAACCACTCTTGAGGCCGCACCGGACGCGGCGGACGCGCCGGACTCGGAGGTTTCGCCCACGCCCTGCGTGGTGGTGGTGGGGGAGGTGACCCGGCTTCGTTTGGAACTGAACTGGTTCGAGGGCAGGCCGCTGCACGGGCGGCGGATTCTCATCACGAGGCCGCGCGAGCAGGCTGATCGGTTCGCCCGGGTTTTGAGGGAGTTGGGCGTTGAGACGCTGATCGCCCCGACGATTCGCATCACGGAGCCGGAGGACTGGAGCCCGCTCGACGCCGCCATCGAGGAACTCGCTTCCTACGCCTGGGTGATATTCACCAGCGCGAACGGCGTCCGCTTTTTCGCCGACCGCCTTCGGGTCTCGGGGCGGGATGCCCGCGCGTTCGGGAAGGGGGCTCGAATCCTGGCCATCGGGCCTGCTACCGCCCGCGCCCTTGAGGACACCCTCCGCATCCGGGCCGACGGTGTGCCCGAGCGTTATGTGGCCGAGGGAATTTTGGAGATGATTCCGGGCGAAGATTTGGCTGGCCGGGATCTGGCGGGCCAGCGGAGTCTCATCCCCCGAGCGCTCGAGGCGAGGGAAATCCTCCCCGAAACCCTTGGGGAGCGGGGGGCGGAGGTCAATGTCGTGCCCGCCTACCGGACACTGCCCGCGGAGGAGGCGGATGTGGAGCGAATCCGCGCCGAGTTCGGCCGGGGGCGGATCGAGATGGTGACGTTCACGAGTTCCTCGACTGTGCGGAATTTCGTCGAAATGCTCGGCGAGGATTTTATCGGGGAGTCCATGCGCGGGGTGGCGGTCGCCTCCATCGGCCCGGTAACGAGCCAGACGGCCCGGGAAATGGGCCTCGAGCTCCATCTCGAGGCCGAGGTTTCGACGATACCCGGACTCGCCCGGGCCATAGTAGACTATTACCGGTTCTCCCCGGCCGTTGATTGGCGAAATCCCGCCCCATGGGTGGGACACCACGAATAGGAGGCATGGCAGTGAGAGACACTGGCTCCCTTCTGACCGGGACCCGCGAGGACATCATCCGGCGGACCCGGCGCACGCGCGAGACGGCGACGCTCCGGCGGATGGTCCGGGAGACCCGCTTGTCCGTGGACAAT
>JAVEPB010000025.1 GCA_030922375.1 bacterium
GGGACCCAGACGTTTCCCCGCGCCCCCGACACCCGGTAGGCGGTGCGGCAGACCATCCCCTGGGTGAAGAGGTTCTCGAAGGGCTCCTCGAAGGAGACGAGCCCCATGTCGTAGAGCACCTTGGTGAAAAAGCGCGAGTACAATAGATGCATGACGGCGTGCTCGGCCCCGCCGATGTATTGATTCACCGGGAGCCAGCGGTTGACGTTCCCGGTGTCGAAGACGGCCGCCTCGTTCCGCGAGGAGACGAAGCGCAGGTAATACCAGGACGAATCCACGAAGGTGTCCATGGTGTCGGTCTCGCGCCGGGCGGGCTTTCCGGTGCGCGGGCTGATGACGTTCATGAATTCAGGGTTCTGCGCCAGCGGGTTCCCGCCCCGGCCCGTGAACTCGACGTCCCGGGGATGGGCCACCGGCAGATCGCCCTCGGGAACGGGCGTCACCGTGCCATCCTCCTCGTAGAGCACCGGGATCGGAACCCCCCAGTAGCGCTGCCGCGAGATGAGCCAATCGCGCAGGCGCCAGTTGATCGTCTTGTCGCCGAAGCCCTGATCGTTAAAATAGTCCACCATCCTCGGGTAGGCCTCGCGGTTGGGCCGGCCGTCGAATGGCCCGGAGTCCTGCATCACACCGTCCTCGATATAGGCCTCTGTCATGGAGGCGCCCTCAAGGCCGCCCTCGGGGTGTTGGATGACCACCTTGACCGGAATGCCGTACTTGCGGGCGAACAGGAAATCGCGCTGATCGTGGGCCGGAACCCCCATGACGATGCCCGTCCCGTACTCCATCAGGGCATAGTCGGCGACGAAGAGCCTCACGCGGTCGCCGTTCACCGGGTTAACGGCGAAGTGGCCGGTATCGACGCCGGTTTTTTCTTTCTCCTCGCTCATCCGCTCGGCTGTGCTCTGGGCCTGCATGGCGGCTACGGCGGAGCGAATCTCGCCGGCACGGGGGTTTCCCTCGAGGAGCTTTTCGATCAGAGGATGCTCGGGGGCTAAAACCATGGAGGTGACGCCATAGACTGTGTCGGGGCGCGTGGTGAAGACCGAGAGCGTCTCGCCCGTCGCCTCAAGTCTGAAGTCGATGCGCGCGCCCTCGCTCCGGCCGAGCCAGTTGCGCTGCTGCTGCTTGACGTGCTCGGGCCATCCGGAGAGCCCGTCGAGATCGTCCAGAAGGCGCTGGGCGTAGTCGGTGATCTTGAGGAACCACTGGCTGAGCCAGCGCTTTTCGACGGTCGCTCCGCTCCGCCAGGCGATGCCATCGTGAATCTGCTCGTTGGCGAGGACGGTTTCGTCCACCGGGTCCCAGTTGACGAGGGATTCCTTCTTGAAGGCAAGGCCGCGCTCGTACATCCGGAGAAAAATCCACTGGGTCCAGCGGTAGTAGCCCGGATGAGCGGTCGAAAGCTCGCGTGGCCAGTCGTAGGCGAGCCCGGCGAGGCGGAGTTGGCGGCGCATGTTGTCGATGTTGCGCTGGGTCCAGGTGGCCGGATGGCTCCCCGCCTGAATGGCGGCGTTCTCGGCCGGGAGACCCAGAGCGTCCCACCCCATCGGATGAAGAACGGCGTGGCCGCGCATCGTGCGGTAGCGGCTGATGGCGTCCCCCATCGTGTAGTTGCAGGCGTGACCCATGTGCAGATCGCCCGAGGGATAGGGAAACATCATCAGGCAATAGTAGGTGGGTTTATCGCCGGGATCGTCCGGAGCCTGGAAGATGGCCTCCCGCTCCCAGACCTCCTGCCACTTCGATTCGTATCCGCCGGGTTCGTACTCGCCGAGCATTTATTTCCTCTTATTCACTGGGTCATCGCCGCCGGGAATCTTCCGCGAGCCATCTTCCCGCGTCAAGGCAGCCAGGGCGTATTTCGCGGGCGGTCCGATCAGGAGCCGGCCTCCCCCGGCCCCTCGCCGGGGGGTGACGCCGCCGCCATCATTTTTTCGAATAGTTCGGGGGGAATCCGGCCCGGACGGCCCGAGGCGTCGGTGCGGGCATGGACGGTGAACCCCTCGGCGCAGACGCGCCCCTTCTGCGCGGCACGGTAGTCGATCCGCACGCGCGCGCCCCTGGGCTCGCGCAGCCAGCCCGATATCTCGACTTCCCCGTCGTAGCGGGCCCCGTCCAGGTAGCGGCATCCGCTCTCGATCACGGGAAAAAAAACGCCGCCCGCCTCGAGTTCGCCGTAGGGCGCGCCAAGCTCCCTGAAATATTCCGTCCTGAGATGCTCGAACCAGACAAAGTAAACGGCATGGTGGACCACCCCCATCTGATCGGTTTCGAAATAGCGGACACGGAACCGGACGGCAAGCGGCATGAAGCTATTCCCACTAATGGTCAAAAAAGAAAAAACCGGGCAATCGAGAAGTAAATGAGAATCCCGATAATATCGACCCCCGTTGTGACCAAGGGGCCGGTCGAAATGGCGGGGTCGAACCGCAACCGGTGCAGAAGAAGCGGAAGAATGGAGGACATGAGCGCCGCCAGAGTCATCGTGAGCGCGATCGAGAGGCCAACCACGAGGCCGAGGGTGGCGAAGGAGCTGAACTGGAACAGCGCCATCGCTCCGAGCAGGGCCCCGGGCCCCCCCCCGCGGGGGGGGCGGGCGGGGCGGTGTGGGGGGGCCACACGAGAGCGGGCGTTGGGACGCA
>JAVEPB010000026.1 GCA_030922375.1 bacterium
CGTTCGCCGGTTCGCCCCGCCCGCAAGGAGGGCGGTTCCCGTCACCTATCCGCTCCCGCGCCATCACTCCTCGACCGTATCCATCAAATGGTTCGGCCACGCTTTTTTTCGGATATTCTCGCCCGCCGGCACCCGGATCCTGACCGATCCGTTCTCCTTCGACCGTGGCTACCCCATTCCCCCGACAAACCCCCACGCGGTCACCATCGGCAAGGAGACCCAGAACCACCGGGGGGTTGAAATCGTGGGCGGCAGCCCCATCGTCATTCGGGGGCTCAAGAACGGCGGTCTCGAATGGGCCGAGGTGGACCGGGTGGTGGGCGACGTGCGAATCAGGAGCGTTCCGATTGTGCAGGGAGGCGGCGGGGATTTTGACGGCGGAATCGGGAAGGGGGCCTCGTTCCTCTTCGAGACGGCGGGTCTTTGCATCGCCCACCTGGGCGATCTGGCCGAGCCGATGAACCCCAGCCAGCTCCGGCGGCTGGGAAAAATCCACGTCGCCCTGGTCGTCTTGTCGACCCGGGTTTCGATGGGTCCCATCGAGGCGGCGGAATTCATCGGCCGCCTCTCGCCGAACATTGCTGTTCCGATGCACTACTACGACGATCCGGATACGCTCGCCGTATTCCTGAAGCGCTTTAGGCGGGTTCGCACACCCCAGTCGAGCGTCCTCAGCGTCAGCAAGAGAACCCTTCCCCCGCCGACCGAGATCGTCGTCCTCCGGCATGATTAGCGTCCGGAGCGGGCCGGGAGCGATTCGGCATTTATCATTTTCTTGGAGGAGGTGTCCGATGAGCGAAAATTTCGATTTGGACCGCATCTATTTCATCATCCGCGAGCATTTCAGGGAAGAGGGTCACGCCCCCCACTACACCGAGATTGCCAGCGAGATGGGCGTCTCGCCGGAGGAGGGCCGGCAGGCGCTTCACGCCCTGATGGACAGTCCGTTTCCCTGCTGGCTCCACCCCGACACCGACTATATCGCCTCGTTTCCGCCTTTCTCGAACATCCCCACGCAGTATCACATCAAGGTCGGCGGGGTGCAGAAATGGTTCGCCCAGTGCGGCTTCGAGTCGCTGGCGATGTGCTGGCTCTTTCCCGGGGAGCGGGTGGAGATCGAGGCCCTTTGCCTGAGTTCGGGCGAACCGATGCGGATCGAAATGCGCGACGGTGAAGTGCTCTCGGCCGAGCCGGACACGATTCGCGGCTACGTGTCCGTTCCCTTCCGGGAGTGGCGGGCGAACCTCCCCTTCGCCTGAAGCACGATGAACCTCTTCCGGTCGGAGGAGAATGTACGCGCCTGGCAAGGGTTTCAGCCGGACACCGAAGAAGCCTTGATGCCGCTGGCGGACTATGCCCGCCTGTGGGGAATCGAAAATTACCGCGCCCGTCTCTGGGACGATTACATCGGCCGGATGGGCGAGTTTCAGGGCGAGCGCTGGGAACTTTTAGAGCGGATGGGCCGCAGGAATACTTCCTTCTGGGATCCACCGGCGCCGGCCGCGTAATTATTACTAGGGCGTGAACGCCTCGTTGTCCCCCGAGTAGGACCCCCCCGGGGTGGGGCCCCCCGAGAGGACGTAAATTTGTTTGCCCAACGCCGCCGCGGCCAGGCCGTGCCGCGCGGTGGGCATGGGCGCGCGGGGGCTCCAGGCTCTCGTCCTGGGGTCGAAAGCATCCACCCGGGCGTAGGTGCCGAAAACCGACTCTCCGCCAAAAACATAGATGATTCCGTTTACCGCCGCCGCCGCGATCCCGCTCCTCGCCTCGGGTAGGGGAGGGAGTGCGCTCCAGCGGTTCGCCGCGGGGTCGTAAACTTCGTTCGCCTTAAGGTTCCGGGCGTAGCTCCCGTCGATTCTTCCGCCGAGGACGTAAATTTTTCCGCCCACCACGGCGGCGGCTATGTGGTCGCGAGGAGTCGGCAGGGGAGCGCGGCTCGACCATGCGTTGGCGGCGGGGTCGTAAATCTCGTGGGCCCCGGTGTTCTGCCTGCCCGCCCCGGCTCCGCCGATGGCGTGAATCTTTCCGTTTAGCGCGGCCACGGCCAGCGCCCCGCGCGGGGTGGGTAGCGGCGCCCGCCCGCGCCAGTGGTCGGTTTTCGGGTCGTATTCGAAAACATAATCGATCGGGCCCCATCCGCCCCGGTAGCCGCCCACGACGTATAAGCGCCCGCCCACGGACGCCGCTCCCGGATGGTGGACCATCCGGGGCAGCGGTGCGCGCCGCCGCCACCGGTTGGATTTCGGATCGTATTCGAGGAGATGGTTCGAATCGCCGAAACCGCCCGCGAGGTAAATCTTGTTGCCCACCACGGCGGCGGCAACCTCGGAGCGCTTGCCCGGCATGGAGGCCCGCTTCTCCCAGCGTCCCTGCCCGGCGGCCAGGGCGCCCGAGGGCGCTCCCGCCGCCAGCGCCGCAACGAGGGTCCATGCCAGCAGTCCCGCCGCCCGTTTCCGTTTCATCCCGATAGGCTCCTTGAATATATAAAAAACCTACTATTGCAAATTTTTTAAGTTTTCGGTATCCATTCAACTCATTAAAAAAACAATAAAATGTCTTGAATGCAGTTGCCGCCAGTATCCAAAAGGAGACTCGATTCATGCTCTGGACACGGACGAAACTGTTTGGCATCGCCTTGATCCTTGCATTCGCCGCCATCTGTGCGGCGAGCCCCGCCCGGGCCGCCGAGCTTCAGTGGTTCGGCCAGGCCGCATTCAAGATCACGACGAACGGCGGGAAGATCATCGTGATCGATCCGTTCATCACGAAAAACCCCAAGACCCCCAAGGCGCTCAAGGATCTCGCCAAGCTCGGCAAGGTCGATCTCATCCTCGTCACCCACGGCCATGGCGACCATGTCGGAGACACCGCCAAGATATCCAAGATGACGGGAGCGAAGGTGGCCATGAACGCCGACATGGGGCACACCTTCGCCCAGCTGGGAAGGGTGCCCTACAAGCGCCTCATTCGCTTCAACAAGAGCGGCCCGATCAAGCCGCTCGGCCCCGGAATCACGATCACCATGGTCCGCGCCGAGCACAGCTCCGAGGTCGTCAGCCGCGACCCCAAAACAAAAAAGCGCACCGTCCACCCCGGCGGGGAACCCTCGGGCTACATCATCCGCCTCGAGGACGGCTACACGATTTACCACGCGGGCGACACCGGCGTTTTCGGCGACATGAAACTCATCGGCGAATACTACAAGCCCGACCTCGCCCTCCTGCCCATCGGCGGGCACTTCACCATGGACCCGGCCCACGCGGCCTACGCGGTTAGCAAGCTGCTCAAGGTGAAGAACGTCATCCCCATGCACTACGGCACCTTTGGGCTCCTCAAGGGCAGGCCCGCTCATCTCGTCAAGGCGCTGGGCGGCTATCCGGCCAAGGTCATCGCCTTAAACCCGGGAGACAAGTACGCAATCGGAAAATAAATCCGCGGCTCCGCCGCCCCCTTCCGGCCGGTCGCTCGAGGGGGGCGGCGTGCGGTGACTTCTCCGCGGCGTCCGGCCCCTCTTTACAGTCCCCCTTCCGCGACCTACCATATGGACAATCTGATTTTTCAGGGAAGTTGTGGTGTCCGGAGCGCGAATTCGCGCGAGTCAATCGCCTTTGGGCGGTGGATTTCACAATGCCCCGGGCAGCCGGGACCCACCGGAATTTTTTATCGTTTTCAACGGGAGGAGAAAAATGGTCAGCAGGGCGAAGTCAAAAGCCAAGACGAAGAAGAAGGCGGCGAAAAAACGATCCGCCGCCCCGAAGCCCCCCGAGTTCGACACCAAAATGCCTCTGCCCGAGAACCCCGCGACAGGCGAGTCGGCGAACGATTACTACATCCTCGACTGCGAAGTGCACGTCATGCCCGAGGATTATCGGCGTTTTATCCAGTATTTCGAGGGCACGAAGACCTTCGAGTACGCCCACAAGATGTGCAACTGGTGGCAGTGGATCGATCACCGCACCGGCAAGCCCACCGCCATCCATCCGGGCATGAACTGGAGCATCGACAGGATCATCACCGACATGAACCGCTCGGGGGTGGACCAGATCGCTCTTATGCGAGAGTCGTTCATCGACACGGCTGGCGACAGCGCGCCGTTTTCGACGAACCAGCACGTCATCGACGCCATCGAGAAATATCCGGACCGCGTCATCGGCGTCTCGAACGTGGGGCCATTCTCGAAGCGCAAGACGAAGGATGTCCTCTGGGAGATGGAATACCTTCACGACAATTACAACTTCAAGTTCACGAAATTCTATCAGCCCGAGGACTGTCCGATTAACGATCGCAGACTTTGGCCGGTCTATGAGATGTGCCAGGACAGGGGCATCGTCGCCCTCTTTCACACCGGCATCACTATCCGGATGGGACCGACGCGCTACACCCTCCCCATCCTGCTCGACGAGGTGGCCTCCGATTTTCCGGACCTCAAGATTGTCGCCTACCACGGCGGTTATCCGCAGTGGGAAGAGCTCATCATGCTCATGTGGAAGCACCCGGAGATTTACGTCAGCTACTCGATTCTCCTGCCCTGGCTCATGCGCGCCCCGCACCGCTTCGCGCACATGGTGGGCACGACGATTCAGATTGCCGGCCACGATCGCTTCATCTGGGGCAGCGACTGGCCCGCTTCGGACCCGCATCAGGCGGTCGAGGCCGTCCTCAAGCTGAGCATCCCCGAGGAGCTTCAGGAAAATTACGGCTATCCGCAGATCACCAAGGCGAACAAGGCGGCCTTCCTGGGTGGTACCCTGGCCAGGCTCGCTGGCATCGACGCGAAGAAGAACCTGCTCAAGTTCCCGGGAATGGCCGGCCCGCCGGCCAAGAAGAATACCCCCGAGGGCGACATCACCCGGAAGGGCAAGCGGCGCAAGAAGTAGATTTCAGGGCCGTTTTAGCTGGCAGCACCGCCGAAAATAAAACCCCGCTCCGGAGATTCGATTTTCCGGGGCGGGTTTTTTTTGTTGGGGAGCGAAACCGAGGGGCCCCGGCCGATCTATTAGCCCTCGCCGAGGTGATCGCGGATGAATTTTTCGATCCGTCCGCCCGCCTCGGTGTCCAGGAACAAAAGGAACGCGCCGCCGGCCAGGGGGAGGAGGGCGATGAAAAACCGCTTGGCGCGCAGGGCGGCGGCCAGGCCCTCGCCGCTGGCCGGAATGCGCAGCAAGGTATTGCCCATCAGGCGAAGGTCGAAGTAGGCGGGTCCGCCAGGGGCCGGGGGGCCGGAAGGGGAAGCCAGCTGAACGAACAAAAGAAAGGCGCTGAGAAGGACGAGGACGAGGCCCGCGCGGGAGCGCCAGCCCAGGCCGCTCATCGGGCCGGCCTCAGCCGGTGATGTCCTCGCCGCCGTCCACGCGGATGGTGTTGCCCGTCATCCACCGGGTTCCCTCGCGGGCGAAGGCGGCGATAGCGTCGGCGACGTTTTCGGGGGTGGTGAGCCTGCCGTGGGGGTTCACCTGCTGGGCTTTTTCGAGCATCGCCACGTTCCCCGGAATCTTCCGGAGGGCCGGGGTGTCGGTGACGCCCGCCTGGACGCAGTTGGCTGTAATCTCCTTGTCCGCCAGCTCGAAGGCCAACTGGCGGATGTGGCTTTCGAGGGCGGCCTTTGCGGCCGAGACGGCGCCGTAACTCGGCCAGATACGGTGGCCGCCCGAGCTGGTCATCGCGAGGATGCGCCCGCCCTTGGTCATGAGGCCGCTCCGGATAAGATCCTGTGACCAGTATACGAGGCTGTGAGCCATGACGTCGAGGGTCATGTCCATCTGCTTGGCCGAGATGGCGCCGTCAGACTCCTCGGTGATGTAGGGCTTGAGGGCGCCGAAGGCCAGGCTGTGAAGAAGGACGCGGACGCCCCCGGCGGCCTCGCCGCCGAGGCGGTCCTTCATCCTGGAGATTATGTCGTCGCGGGTGTCTTGGGCGGCGGCGTTGACGTTGAAGAAAACGGCCTCGGCGCCGTTGGCGCGAATATCGTCTTGAATCTTCTCGGCGTTGGACAAGGTGGCCTTCCGGTCGAGGTGAACGCCGAAGATGTTCATCCCCTCCCGCGAGAGGCGCTCGGCGGTTGTCCCGCCGAAACCGCTGCTCGCCCCCAGGATGAGGGCCCATTTTCCCTTCAGGTCGGAATCCGCCACGGAACTGTTCTCCTCGATTGGGTCAGAATAGCGTATTTATATACCGCTTTATAGCACATGAGGGCGTAACGCGCCCTCCGTAGGCCCACGCGCCCTCATGTGGGCGCACAGCGCGCGGCGGGATGTTTCTCGGGCGAATTGAGGGTGACCCGTCTTTCGGATACCTTGTCCCGCCAGTCAATCGTCTTAAAACGAAGGGAGGCCGCAGGCGCGATGCGAATCGATATCCACAACCATTTCTACCCCCAATCCTACCTGGACGAGGTCGGCCGCCTCGGGGGAAAGGTGCGGCTCGTAGAGGATAGCGGCGGGAAGCGGGTCTTCACCATCGGCGGCACCCCGGTCGTCCACATCAGCCCGGCCCAGCTCGACCCCGCGCTCCGGATCAAGGAGATGGACGCATGCGGGGTCGATATGCAGATGCTCTCCCTCACCATGCCCCACGTCTATCTCTGGGAGCCCGAGGCGGGGCTCGCCCTCTCCCGGGCGGTGAACGACGCCTTCGCCGGGATCGTCTCCCAATACCCGGACCGCTTCGCCGCCGCCTGCACCGTTCCCCTCCAGGACACGAGGCTCGCCATCTCTGAACTCGAGCGCGCCGTCGAAAAACTCGGCTTCCGGGCCGTCTATCTCATCACCAGCATCGACGGAAACCCGATTCACGGCCGCGAGATCTGGCCGTTCTACGAGCGCGCTGCGGAGCTTGATGTCCCCGTGTTCCTTCACCCGTTCCTGCCGCCCGGGGCGGACCAGATGCGCGATTTCTGGCTACAGACGGTGCTGGGCGTTCTCTTCGAGAGCGCGCTGACGGCGGCGCGGCTCGCCTTCAGCGGGCTCTTCGAGGCTGTGCCCAACCTCAAGGTGGTGGTCCCCCACATCGGGGGCCTCATCCCTTATTCGCTCGGGCGCCTCGACAAGGGTTTCAGAACCCACGCACCCTGCAGCGAGTTCATCTCGAAGCCGCCGAGCGAGTACCTCAAGAACCTCTATATCGACTCGGTGGCCTTCGAGCGCGAGGCGCTCCAGTTCGCCGTCGAGCGCTGGGGGGCGGACCGGGTGATGCTGGGGAGCGACTATCCGCAGGCGATGGGCGAGATGGGCAGCTGCGTCGCCGACATCGAGGCGCTCGATCTGCCGGAAGATGAAAAAGAGAAGATACGGAGCGGAACCGCGATGAAATTGCTCGGGCTCGGCACGTAAAAGCGGCCTTGGGCAGGGCCAACTCCGGCGGAGTCCAGCTTTTCGGTAGGGCTAGCCCCGGCAAGATCGGCGAGTCTTTCTATTTCGCCGCCATCGCCAGATAGGTCCTCTGGACATTGTACCGGTGGCGGCCGGTCATGACGGCGGCGTTGGGGTCGCCGGCCGGGAGCGAGAACCTCTCGCTCTGGACCACCCGGCCGAGGGTTTCCTCGAGCGAGCATCCCTCGCTGATGGCTTTCCGCACCCCGCCGGTCACCTCGCTGAAGTAGACGAGGTAGTCCCCGAGGAGCTCGGGCCCCGCGGGTGGCCTGTGGGCGGGGATGAGGGTTTCGATCTCTAGCCTCTGGACGAAGCGGGTGAGGGCGCCCAGGAAGGTGGCCGCGTCGGCTTCGAGGCCGAGGCCGAACATTCCGCCCGTCATGTTCCCCGTCCAGGCGGCCTTCGCCTCGGGGACATAGGTGATGGTGTCGCCGGGGGTGTTGGCGGGGCCAAAGTAGTGACACTCCACCACCCGGCCGCCCAGGTCGAGCCGGAGGTAGTCGTCGAACACGATATCGGGCAGCCGGAGCGTCACCCCCTCGAATATTCTTGTATCGCCTCCCACGCACGGGGTCATGAAGGCGATCTCCTCGTCGAAATAGGGAACGATCTCGGCCGTGCGCCGGTGCTGGACGACGAGCGTTTCGGCGGGGAAGGCGCAGTTTCCGAAGGTGTGGTCCCCGTGGTAGTTCGAGTTCACGAGGTAGAGGATGGGCTTGTCCGTCACCTCGCGAACGCGCTCCTGTATCTGCTTCGCCATCGGGACGCAGATGTGGGCGTCGATCACCAATACACCGCGATCGCCCATCACGAACCCGGCGTTGTCCACCCCCGGAATGGAGGAGAGCAGGGCATAGACGCCCGGCGCGAGTTCCCTGGTTTCGAGGCGGGCGCCGGTTGGGTTGAGCTTCCACACCGAAAAATCATCCGGAAAATCCGGCCAGGTTAAAAGCTTTATCTTGCCGGTCATCTCGATACCCCCTTTTCACTGAAACGGATCATCTGGCTACCCGCCTCGGGCCCGGCTGCGGCCCTTGGCGGAGTTAATCCATCACGATCGCCGCCCGCCCGGTGATGAGGCCGGCCTCGAGGCGGTCATGGACTTTTTCGGCTTCCTCGAGCTTGTAGATTTCGGTCACATGGGGCCAGACATCGCCGCGGCCGACGAGTTCGAGCGAGTCCATGATCTCTTGTTTGGTGAAGGAGCGGCTGCCGAGGAGTTCGAGTTCCTTCGCGAGCATTTCCCCGGCCGACACCCGGAAGGGTTCGGGGGTGTTGCCTCCCAGGGTGACGAGGCGGCCTCCCCGGCCGAGGGCCTTGGTCCCCGCCTCCAGGGTGGAGGGGGCCGATACGAAATCGATGGCGACATCGAGGCCCCGCCCTCCGGTGATCTCGGCCAGGGCCTCGGCCACGTCTTCCCTCGAAGCGTCGATGACGGCCTCGGCTCCGAATTCCCGGCATTTTTCCAGCTTCTCGGGGAGGATATCGATGGCGACGACGCGGGCGTGGGCCCAACGGGCGAGCATGACCATGTGGATGCCGACCCCGCCCCCGGCGCCGAAGACGGCCACCGTTTCGAGGGGCTGGATACGAGCGCGGCGCACCACCTTGTATGGGGTGACGATGGCGTCGCAGATGACGGCGACCTCGGCCGGGTGGGTTTTGTAATCGAGGCTCTCCGGGATGGGAATGAAATTTCGGGCGGGCAGCTTGATGTACTCGGCGTAGCCGCCGTCCATGTGCCGCCCGACGAAACCCGCCAGGTTATCGCAGAGGGCCTCGCGGTCGGTCCGGCACCAATGGCAATGGCCGCACGTTAGATAGCAGTGCATGGTGACCGGATCGCCCTCGGAGAGCCGGGCCACGCCCTCGCCCACCGCCGTGATCTCGCCCAGGACCTCGTGGCCGATGATCACCGGATAATTCACCTGGGCGCGGCCCGCGCGGGCGTGGTGGATGGTGAGGCCCGAGCCGCAGGCGATCACCCGGGCGACGGCCTCGCCGGGGCCGGGAGTGGGGTCGGGGCGTTCCTCCATCACGAAGGGTGCGTTTTTTTCCTTAAGAACCATCGCTTTCATCGTGTTTCCCCTTTGAGTGCGTATAAACGGTTGAGAGGGCGGTCGCCGCCCGGCGCGGTGGGGCCTTTGACCAGCGGGTTTTCGACAGGCGGCCCTTTGACCAAAGGACCAAGCGGGTCGAGGCGGACCCGCCGCCCCTTTTTCAGTCCGAGGGCCAGCTTCTCCCCCCCGGCCGAGAAGGCTTTCCAGTGTTTGAGGCCCGTAAAAGTCGGCTCTCCGGTCAGGGCGTCGTCGGCGGGAAACTCAAGAAACACTTTCCATCCCCCATCGAGGGAGCCGAGAGCGAGCCCGTCCGTGCAGCATGGGAACCATCGGTGCCAGGTGCGGATCTCCCGCCCGCCGGGGGAAGCCTTGAAGAAGTCCCACTCGCTGTAGGGGTCGTCGAAGACCAGGACGCGGACGCCGTCGGGGTCGCCCCTCACCCGGAGGCGCATGACCGCGCTCCCGCCGTCGGGGTCGTTGGGCATATCGTGGACGATGAACAGGGAAAGGCCTTCTTTCGTGGTGACGAAAAACAGGTGCGAGGTGTCCGCCCGGAGCCGGGGGTGGGGGCCGTTGAAGGAGTAAAAGGAAACCTCTTCGTAGGAGTAGAACTCGCTGGCCGCCTTCTCCTTCTCGAAGTAGGGATCGATGTAGCCCAGAATGTTCCGGTCGAAATCACCCGCACCGGGGCGGGATTCCTGGGCGACGCGGATGCGGGCGGCGCCGGCCGGGGCGGCCGGGAGGACGAACACCCCGAGCAGGAGAATCAGGAAAGCGGATTTTTTCATCTCCCGGCCTTCTTTGATCGAAATGGATGGGTTAGCATTGCGATTCTAACACAGGGGGGCGGCGGGTTCCGGTGCGCGGAGCCGCCGCGGCACTTATTCATTTCTGAATTAGGAGAATGAGGAAAATGGTGGATCTCGGCGATCACGGTTTGATGGGAGTGGACTGGGAGGAGCGAATCGATTTCGGAAGGATGCGCAGGGAGCGCCTCCAGCGGGCGAAGGACGCGCTAAACGCATCGGACGTTGACGCTCTCTTCGTTTTCCGGACGGAGGACTGCCGCTACCTGACGGGGTTCCGGTCCCACCTGCATCCGACGGCCTCGCTCGGCATGGCGGCCTGCGTCCTCGCCAAGGGAGGCGAACCCTATATCTTCAGCATGGACGACGACCATGTTCACGCCCGGATGACCTGGCTCGATTCCGAGCAGATTCAGAAGCGGGCGAACCTCCGCGACATCTCGGCGGTTCGGGACTGGGCCAACCGGGTGGAAGGTCTTATCGGCAACCTCGACGGAAAAAAGGTGGGCGTCGATCTCTGGAGTCCGTCCATCGAGGCGCGCATCAAGGAGGCCTTCCCCAAGACCGAATTCGTGGACGGCTACGAGGTCTTGATGAAAGCGAAGGTCATCAAGACCCGGGACGAGATCCAGTGCCTCAAGGCGGCGACGGTGTTCACCGAGGCGGCGATGGAGGCCGCCCTCGATTTCCTGAAGCCGGGAGTGAAGGAGTGCGAGGTGCTCTCCGTCGCCTGGCAGACGATGACCGCCCTCGGCAGCGAGTGGACCCAGTGCGCCAACATCGTCTGCTCGGGCCCCTACACTGCGCCCTACCGGCGGCTGACCTCGGATCGCATCATCCGCACGGGCGACCCCGTCATCATCGATATCGGCGCCTGCTTCAACGGCTACTGGGGCGACTTCACCCGGACCTGGATCTGTGGCGACATCGCCCCGACCGCAGAGCAGATCGAGTGGCACATGAACAGCTATAACGCGGTGTGGGACTCGTGCGGGGCCTCGAAGGTGGGCAACACCACCCTCGACGTCTACAAGGCGGCCGAGCCCTATGTCCTCGACAGCCTGGGGCACGGCTCGGGCACTAACCCCTGGGAGCTTCCCTACTTCAGCCCGGCGGCCTACGACGATCCCCTCGAGCTCGAGGCGGGGATGACCTTCAACCTAGAGCCCTACGCGGGCAAGGTGGGCGTCGGCGGCTTCCGGCTGGAGAACAACGTCGTCGTGACCAATGAGGGGCCTGACATCTACACGCCCTATCCCTACGACGAGCGCCTCGTTACCGACGTTCACCCTCTCGACACCTCGACCGGGCGGACTCGCTAGCGGAAATTTGGGCAAATAAAGAGGGGGAGCCATCGGCTCCCCCTCTTTTTAGTCTTTTGTCGGGCCGCGCGCTAATCCTCCGTGCGCTCGACGTCGTCGTCCCCGGCCAGATCGTCCTCGGAGCGAATCGGAAAGTCTACCTGGCCGTACACCGGCCCCTCGGCGAGGGCCACGGGCGGAACGAATTTGTCCTTTGGACCGAAGGGGTCGAGGATGAACTCGAAGGTTTTCGAGTTGCTCATGTTCCCGGCACGGTCCTCCACGTGCACCTCGGCGGTGCCGTAGATGACACCCGTTTGGGTGCTGGTGCTGGCGAGCGTCGTCCAGGTCAGGATGGCTCCCTGGATCTTCCTCACCGGGCGCTTGAGCAAAAGAGGGAGGGCGATGTAGCTATCGCCCAGCTGGGAAAAAGAGACATAAATCTTGTCCACGTCGCCGTCCGGGTCCGAGGCGCGGATGTAAATCTTCCACAACTCGCCGATGCCGATTTCCTTCTGGGCGGAGACCGCCTCGATGACGGGCTCGTGGGCCTTGCCGACCGGCCCCTCCTGGGGCGGAAGAAGAAACGGAAGAAACGCTTTGGCCGAACCGGCGGCCAGAAGAAATATCGACGCTCCCAACACCGAGGAGCGAAGAGTGGTTTTAAAAGTCATTTTTTCACCTCCATCCCAATCGTCCAGCGGCAAAACTCCGAACACACGTCATTAGACACCAAATCCGGGCTGAATGTTCCATCATTTTGACGATTTAAAGTGGCCCGTCTCTCAATTTCGCCTTTTTCACCCGAAATCCGGCCTGGCGGCCTCCCTATTATGTCAAACAACCGGGCGGCCGGGTTGATTTCACGAAAACTGCACAAAACGCCGAAAATAGCGAGCGTAACCCCGGAGATGACGGAATCCGACGCAGCCCCTGCCGTTGCCCGCCGGCGGCGGTTCGGCTAGGTTTGGGGCGTCAGGAAACGAACCGGCCCGCCAGCGGGCCTTCCCTTTTGCCGGAATCCCCATGCCGGAATCGAGGACGAGCCGACCATGAGCCAGGGCCCATCTCGCGATGAAGTCGCCGCCGCCGCGGAGAAGAAAACCTTTGAAGAACATCGGGCCGAGGGCCCGGACGCCGTCGTCTGCGTCGTCGTCACGGTGAGCGACACGCGCACCGGGGAGACCGACACGAGCGGAAAACTCATCGCCAACATGCTCGCCGACCACGGCCACCGGGTCGCCTTCACCCGAATCGTCAAGGACGATGCCGGCCAGATACGCGGAGCGTTCGAGGAGGCCTGCGGCGACCCCGAGGTCCAGGTCGTCATCACCAACGGCGGGACCGGCATCACCCCCCGCGACACGACCTACGACGTCGCCCTCTCGATGATCGAAAAGGAGATGCCCGGCTTCGGCGAGTTGTTCCGCTACCTGAGCTATCTCGACATCGGCACCGCATCGATCCTCACCCGCGCCACCGCCGGCACTTGCCGGGGCACTATCATCATGACCCTTCCCGGCTCCGGGAACGCTTGCCGCACCGGTATGGAGAAGATCATTCTCCCCGAAATCAGCCACATGGTCCGCGAGGTGCTGAAAAAGGGTTGAGGGGAGGGCCCTCCGGCCCGGTCACAGCGGTGGAGAAGGCGGTGCAGTGATGATGAAACTCCGGCGGGGCGGTAAAGATTGACGCCCATTTTGCTTGTGATGGCTTTTTTTTCCTGTCCGTGGCGGTTTTGCCTTCCCCTATCCCCAGTGGATGTGCATTTCGCCAGGTTTTTTTTAAAAAATCCCGTTTTTTTCCTCTTTTGTAACGCCCAACGGATTAAACACTTGCCCCCCCTGTCCTGAAACCGGACACCTCGGAATCGGATTGAATATATTTTTATTGTCGGGATTTTGTGAAGTCGTGCGAAATCCTGGCATGTGCCTTGCTCTTTTACTACCCGAAATGAAATTGCACGAATCACCCATTGCCAATCAGGCAATCTTTAAGGAGGGTCCACAGATGTTGAAGAGAACCGCAGTATTCCTGATAGCCGCCGCCTTTGCTCTTTCCTCGCCCGCGCTCGCCGCCAAGGGTGCGCCCGGCGGCGTTCCCTTTGAAAACCTTCAGGGCCAGATCGATGGCAACTCGGCCGATATCAGCGCGCTCGATGAGAAGATAGGCGCCAACACCCATGACATCGAGGATTTGCAGGAACAGATTGACGGCCATTCGGAAGCCGGTGTTGGCGGCCGGGGAATCGGCGTAATCATGAATGCCGAGGGTAAAAAGGTCGCCGATGCCTTGGCCATCGCCAAAATCTACAACCTGCAAGCCTTGATCAGCGCGAAAGGCATGAATGGCATCATCCTGTTTAGGGGCGCCGATACGGTAAACGGCATGTCGGGGGGCACGCTTTATTACAAGTCGGAGGGATGCGCCGGCGCTCCCTTTGTCGAAACGAGGACTCTCCTCGGGGGAAGCGCGATCATGAAAGAGGGTGTCTACGTCAGCGAGCGTGTGCCCGAGGAGCGCATGACTTTGCTTTCCAGGAATTCGAACGGGTCTTGTCAAAATTATAGCTTCCATGTCCCTGTCGCACCGGCGAGGTTCATGGGAACGGCGAGCGAGCTGGGGCTGGACAGAAAACCATTCAGGCTCATTTTCGCACATTAAAATTTCATGCGGCCTGACGTGAGGGGGCCTCTCCGGAGGCCCCCCGTTTTTTGCGCGGGCGAGGTGTTGAAAAAGGGTTGAGGCGGCGAGCCGTCTACCTCGTCAGCGCGAGTATAACCAGCCCCGCCGCGACGAGGGAGGCGCCGATCAGCTTCTGGCGCTGTCCGCTTTCCTTCAGGAGGAAGACGCCGAGCCCTGCGGCGAGAATAACGCTCACCCCCCGGGCCGCGACGACGTAGCTCACCTTGCTCATTTGAAGGGCGAACAATAACAGACCGTAGGACCCCATCATGAACGCGCCGGCTAACAGGACGTTGAATATCGATTTCCCGTCTTTGAAGTTCGACCGGACAAGGGCGGCGCGCGGGCCCGTAAGGTAAACGGGGGCGAGGAGCAAGCAGGTCAATACGAACATGAGGTAAATGTAAATTTCAGGGGATACCCGGGTGACGCCCACTTTGTCCACGACGGAATAGAGGGCCGTCATCATTCCCGTGGCCAGTGCCCACCGGACGGCGGCCCCGCTCCCCCGCCGGAAGGGGAGGCGCCAGCCGCCCCCCTCCCCGGGCTCGAGGTGGGAGACGAATATTCCGCCGACAACGAGAAAAATCGCCAGGCCGCCCGCCGGGGATATCCGCTCGCCCAGGAAAAGGGCCGCCGTTCCGGCCGTCATGAGAGGGGCCGAGCCCCTCGCCAGCGGATAGACCTTTGAGAGTTCCCCGGTCCGGTAGGCGATTCCCAGAGTGGAAATATAGAACGCATGGAGAATTCCGGTAGCCAGGATATAGATCCATGCGTCCGGCGCGAAGCGGGCGCCCGGGAGCCGGTGGAGGAAGATCGGGGCATAGACGAGAAGCGAGGCGGTCATCACGCACCAAATCATGGCGGGCGGGTCTTCGTTTTCCTTGGCGAAGTAGTTCCAGCTTGCGTGCAGGAGAGCCGATATCAGGACGAGACCGAGCGGGATGAGGTCCAAGGTAAAATCTCTCCGGGGGAAGGGGAATCGGCGTTGCGGCTCCGAGGGGGCGTTCGTTCAGGGGCACCGGCAAGTTGACACAACGCTCGGGAAAAGACTAGTTTGCCCCGTTTCCGGTATGAGATTTTAAATCCCCGATCCGCTCGAATCACGGAAAAGGTCTGAAATCATATGGTGCGTCAGGCGGTCTATCCCGGAACCTTCGATCCTCCCACGAACGGGCATATCGACGTTATCCAGCGGAGCCTCCGGATTTTCGACAAGGTGTTCGTCGCCGTTACGCTGAACCCGGACAAGAGCCCGCTCTTCTCCTTCGAGGAGCGGAAACGGTTTTTTCTCGACGAGTTGGGGGACTTCGAGAATCTCGAAATCGTGGGGTTCGAGAAGCGGCTCCTGGTCGATTTCGCCGGCGATCTCGGGGTAAACGTCATTATTCGCGGCATGCGGGCGGTGAGCGATTTCGACTACGAATTCCAGATGACGCTCATGAACCGGCAGCTCAACGACAAGATCGAGACCCTGTTCCTGATGCCCAGCGAGCAGTACAGTTTCCTCAGTTCGAGTCTCGTCAAGGAAGTTGCCTCATTCGGCGGCGACGTGAGCCACCTCGTTCCCTCGAAAGTGTTCGAGGCGCTCACCGGTCGCTTCAAACCATCCAACTAGGTCCGGGAGTCCTCTCATGAAGCTCGCATCGCGTATGGGCAAGCTGCCCCCAATCCCCACCCTCGCCATGAACACCAAGGCCGCCGAACTGCGCGAGCAGGGGGTCGACGTTATCTCTTTCGCCGCCGGAGAGCCGGATTTCGACACCCCCGATCACATCAAGGAAGCCGCCGCGACGGCCCTGCGCGAGGGCAAGACGAAATACACGCCGGTGAGCGGAGTCTTGCCCCTCCGGAAAGCGATTTGCGGCTGGGTGGCCGAGAACAAGGGGGTCGCCTACGAGCCCGACGAAGTCGTCGTCACCGTCGGCGGAAAACAGTCGGTCTTCAACGCGCTCCATGTTCTCCTCGAGGAGGGCGATGAGATCGTGATCCCGGCGCCGATCTGGGTGGCCTACGAGCCGGTGGCAACGCTGACCGGGGCGAAGGTGGTCGCCGTCGAGACGAGCGAAGATAACGGTTTCAAAATGACGCGCGAGCAGCTTGCCGCCGCTCTCACCCCGCGCACGAAAATCGTGGTGATCAACAGCCCCTGCAACCCATCGGGGTGCGTATACACCCGCGCCGAGATCGAGGGGATCGCCGAGGAGGTGCTCGCCCATCCGCAGGCGATGGTTCTCTCCGACGAGATCTACGGCAAGATTCTCTACGATGGGGAGGAGCATGTCTCCATCGCCAGCCTCTCGCCCGAGATGAAGGCGCGGACGCTGCTGCTCGACGGCTTTTCGAAAACCTACGCCATGACGGGATGGCGGATGGGTTACACCTGCGCCTCGCGCGAGATCGTCAAGGCGATGGACACCCTCCAGGGCCAGAGCACGAGCAACGCCACCTCCTTCGCCCAATGGGGCGGGATAGCCGCTCTCGAGGGGCCGCACGATTTCCTGAACGGGTGGATTGCCGAGTACGACCGGCGGCGGCAGGCGATCGTCGAGGGGATGAACGCCATCGACGGCCTCTCGGTCGTCATGCCCAAGGGGGCGTTCTACGTTTTCCCGCGCATCAGCGATCTTTTCGGGCGCCACGGCCCCGGCGGGGAACTCAAGAACTCGGTCGACGTAGGCATCTATTTCCTCGAGCAGGCTCAGTGCGCCGCCGTACCCGGCGCCGGGTTCGGCGACGACCGGTTCATCCGTTTTTCCTACGCGACATCCCTTGAAAACGTAAAGGAGGGGATCGAGCGCCTCCGGGCGGCGGTAAGCCAGCTCGGCTGATGTTCGCCTACCGCTTCGGCCGCCTTCTCCAGGTGCTCGCCCTGATCGATTGCGCCTTCGCGCTTTTCTTCGGGGGTGCTATTCCCGAGTTCGCCGGGATGGACGCCCAGCTTCAGATGGTCCTCCTCGCCGGGGCGCTCTTCGCGGCCGGGCGGTATCTCCAGGGTAGAGGGGAGCGGTCGATGCGCGCGGCGGGGCTCATCCGCGGGGAGGACGGCCCGGCGGCTTCATCCGGTCCACACGTCCGCCCTGACACCGGCTCTGGCTCCGAGGCCGAGAGGTGAGCGCCTCCGGATCTCGGGCGGCCTTCGCCGGTTGGTGGGAGGCTCGCTGCCGCGGCTACCTCGACAGGAATTTCGGCCGAGCGGGCGAGGAGATTCTCGCCCAGTTGACCGCGTTTTTTTTCCCGCCCGAGGCCGAACCCACCCTGCCCGAGCAGCTTCTCCCGCTTTCGTTCGTTCATCTTCGCCTCCTCGGCGGGGAGCCGCTTCCCGCCGTCCAGGAGCGCGCCGGGCGGCTGGCGGGCCTGATGGGGGAGCTTCCACCTCGGCGGTCTGGAGGCCAGCCCTCCGTCGGCGCCCTCTATCTCTTGCTGACCTCGGCGACCTCGACGCCCGGAAAATTATCCTCCCTCGCCCGCGCCCAGGCCGCTTTTTTCAGCCTGCTGCTGAGGCGGCTCGCCGCCGCCCTCGACCGGGGCGAGGGGGAGGAGGCCATTCGCCGGGAGCTGGCCGAGGGCTGGGAGATTCGCGGCGAGGCGGGCATCTCCGCCGCCCTCCAGGGGGCGCGGGGCTACTGGCGCCGCCTCCGGGAGCCGAATCTGGGGCTCGGTTCGCTTCCCTTCGAACCGGGGGAGTGGATGGCGGAAAACGGGCTGGCGGACGAGATGACCGCCGCGCGGAGGTTTTTTCCCGAGAGCCGTACTCCCGAGGCTGGGGGCCATCTCGAGGCGCTGGTCGAGCGGCTGGCCGCGGTGGAGGTTTTAAGAAATGTGGCCGGGGACGAAAATGCGGCCGCCCTCGCCGCGATACAGGGGAGCGTCGCCGCAGCCCTGGGAGGAATCACTCCCTGGGAGGCCGAGGCGCTTCACCCGGCGCAGCCTCTCCTCGCTTCGCTGGCGGCTTGTTCCGGGCGGCTGAGTCTCCTCGGCGGAGGAGAGACGCCGACCGCCTACCCGGGCCGCGAGCGGCTCGCCGACTGGATCGGGGAGGCGCTTGATCGCCCTGCCTCCGATGGAGGCAGTGGAGACGGCGAGAGCGGTGAAGGCTCGGACGCTTCGTTGCCGCCCGCCCGGCGGCTCGCGGTCGGGGGCGACACCTATCTGATGTTCGGGGTGGATGATTCAGCGCCCTCGGAGGCGGTCTCGATCGAACTGGCCGCGCCCCGGCGGGAGGAGGAGGGCGAAATCATCCTCGAGGTCCGCTTCGGCGGCGAGAATCGTGCCTTTCGCTTCGATCTTTCGGATGGAAAGGACCTGCTCGCGGCGGTGCGGCTGACGCTACAACCCGACGTCCGGGCCGATCTGTTTCTCCGGGGGGGGGAGGGCGGCTGGCGCTTCGCCGCCTCGCGCTACCTTCAGCCCGGCGAGGCCCACCGTGCGGCCTGGGCGGGGCTCGTTCTGGAGTATCTCCACCGGGAATTCGGCGGCGAGGAGGACCGGGTCCGCCTCGCCATCCTCAAGGGAGTTAAGGGTGAGGGGTAGCGCCCTCCCGACAGGAGAGGGCGCTGTCCTCCCGACAGGAGAGGGCGCTGCCCTCCCGACAGGAGAGGGCGCTGCCCTCCCGACAGGAGAGGGCGCTGTCCTCCCGACAGGAGAGGGCGCTGTCCCCCCGACAGGAGAGGGCGCTGTCCTCCCGACAGGAGAGGGCGCTGTCCTCCCGACAGGAGAGGGCGCTGCCCTCCCGACAGGAGAGGGCGCTGCCCTCCCGACAGGAGAGGGCGCTGTTATGGGGCGTCGTCCGGGGTGTCGCCGTCTCAGACCCGCACCCGCCATATCGCCGCGACGCTGATGAGCCGCGTCGCCGCCATGATCCCGAAAACCCAGAGCCATCCGTTCGGGACGGCCAGCGAGAGCCAGCCGAAGAACCAGGCCTGAATCGCCCCGTAGATATAGCCGTGCGCGTCGAGCACCCCCGAGGCTGTCCCGGCGAGTTGTCTTCCGCCCAGGTCAACGGCGAGGGCCTGGATGGGCGACATGTTGACGAAGAATCCGCCCACAATGAGGAAAAGGACAGCGAGGGGGATGCTGTCCGGCGGTATGAGAGCGATGCCCAGGACGGCCGCCCCGCTTAAAAGCCCGGCGATGATGATGACGATCGAGCGGTTGCTCCCGAAGAATTTATCCGAGATGTATCCGCCGCAGATGGGCCCCCACATGTAGCCCAGCGGGTAGGCGAAGGTGACCCAGCCCATCTCCCTCAAGTCCATTCCCCCGACCTGGGCGTAGTAGACCGGCGCCCAGGAGACGATGCCGTAGCGCACCACATTGTCGAGGCCCTTCACCTGGCAGGCGACGAAGAAGCGCCAGTTCGAGAACAGGTGAATATAGGCGCGGAGGCCGCGCACGTTGCCCTCCGAGGAGGTTTCCGCCTTGATCGACACCTCGTCGGATTCGGCGTATTCGGGGAGACCGACATCGCGCGGCTTGTCCCTGGCGACGAAATAAAATGCGATTCCGAGCAGGGAGATGAGCATCGGCGGATAGCGCAGCGCCGCCCGCCAGCCGAAATTCTCCGCCACCCAGGGGGTCACGACCCAGACGACGAGCAACGCGAAGCCCGCCGCCGTTCCCACCATCCCCATCGCCCGGCCCCGCTCCCGGCGGCCCCACCACTGGGCGACGATGCCGATGCCGGGCGCCCAGGTGGCAGCGTTCGCGAACCCGACGACGGCCCAGGGGACGAGCAGGCCGTTGATCGAGTTCCCGTAGCTGGTGATGTAGTTGAAGACTCCGGTTCCGATGGCCCCATAGAGGAGTATCCGCCGGTAGCCGAAGCGCTCGGCGAGGCGGCCGTGGATCAAGTCGCCGAATGCGAAGCCCCAGAACATCCACGAGTTGATCCATCCCGTGTCGGCGCGGGTGATCCCCAGGTCGATGATGATCTCGGACTGGATGAGGCTGAAATTGAAGCGCCCCATGTAGTTCATGGAGTAGAAAACGCAGTAAGCGATCAGGACTCGCCACTTCCAGAGGTGATAGAGGTCGGGGAGGTCCTCGAAGCGAACCTGTGCGGCGGGTGCACCGCTATCCCGGGCGCTCATGCCGGGCGGGGATTTGTAGGAAGGTACAAGGTGCGGTTGCTCCCGGATGAAACGGTTCGGGCGGCCGGGTCCGGCGAGGACCCGGCTGTCTAATACCCGGTTATTTCAGAAGGTCGGCGACGCCGGCCGAGGATGTGAACGACTCGCTCGAGTCGTCCTCAATCTGCACGAAATAGCTCTCGCAGGCGCGCATCAGCAGGTCCTCGGTCATCTCGGGCACTTTTTCCTCGAATTTCGCCAGATCGATGAGATGGTCGAGCAGATCCCGGGGGTGGCACCCGTTGAAGGAGAGCCCCTTGGGCTCGTAGACCTTCTTGATCAGGGTGTCGAAAACCTCGCCGTCGAAGGGGACCTTCTTGCTCACGCAGGCCATCCCGAACGCCTCGCGGAAGCCTTCAAGCTCGAGCGGCCCGATATAGACCTTGTGGCGGAGGCGGCGCATGAAGGCTTCGTCGAGCAGATCCTTGGGGTTGATGTTGGTGCTGAAGATGACGAGCTGATCGAAGGGGAGCTCGACCTTGTTTCCGGTGTGGAGCGAGAGGTAGTCCACCCTGTTCTCGAGCGGGACGATCCAGCGGTTGAGCAGGTCGCGCGGGCGCACGAGCTGGCGGCCGAAATCGTCGAGTATGAAAATTCCGTTGTTCGATTTGACGTGGGGCGGGGCCTCGTAGGTGTTCGAACCCGGGTCCATCTGGAGTTCCATCATCTCGATGGTGAGTTCGCCCCCGACGACCATGATGGGCCGCTTGCAGCGCAGCCAGCGCTTGTCGGCGGGCTGGTCCCCCTCGGGGCGGTGCACCGAAGGGTCGTAGAGGCGCATCACGAAACCGTCCATCTCGATGGCCCTGGGGATGGCCACCCGCCCGCCGAGGAGGGACGAGAGGGCGACAGCGATGGCGGTCTTCCCGTTTCCGGGCGGTCCATAGAGGAAGATCGTCCGGCCCGAGTTCACCGCCGGGCCCAGCGGCTTGAAGAGCTTGTCGCTGACGACGAGGTGGGAGAGCGCTTTCTTGAGTCCCTCGCTGTTCACTCGTACCCCGAGGACGGTCTGGCGCTCGACCATCTTGCGGTAGTTGTCCACCGGCACCGGAACCGGACCGATGTAACCGCTCAGGCGCATATATTCGCGCGCGCGGCGGCGGCCCTCGGTCGTCATGCCGTAGCGGCGCGAGGCAACCTGGTAGCCGCTCGCCGAGAGCACCTCGATGCTTTTGAGGTCCTTCCACTCCTCGAGCAGATCGCCCGTCAGCTTCATCGGCAGGCAGAGCCGCTCGGCCGCCTCGCTGCCCGTGAAGGTGTCGAGCACGAACACCGTCTTGAGCACGTGGGGCATCAGGAAGTCCCGGCGGACGCCGAGGTCCTCAATCGACCGTGGCTCTTCGAGGGTGAGAGGGTCGTAGGCGCCCTCGGGTTCTTCTTCGGAAGCCTCCCTGTCGGGAGCCACCTCGGAGGGTGCGGCGGCCGGAGGGGCCTGCCCCGGAGGCGGCGCCTGGGTCTGCTGCGCCTGTGCGGGCGCGGGTTTTTTCTTGAGAAGGCTGGGCTGGGCCTGCGAGGCCTGCTGAGGCGCGGCGCCCTTCGCGCCCACGCGGACGCCCGCCTTCGGGGCCGGAGCCTGCTGCGCTGGAGGGACTTCGGGTTGTTTTTCGGGTTCCTGATCGTCCTTGAGCCTGTCGAGTATGCTCATAGTCGCACTCCTCTGAAAATTCGGCCCGATTTCAGGAGGCTAGGTGTTCATCTCCAGAAGATGATAGTTCTTTTTCCCTTTTCGCAAAAGAACATACCGGCCGAAGAGGAGGTCATCGGCGGATATCTCGGCCCCTTCCTCGCCGATCCGGTTGTTGTTGACATAAATGCCTCCCCCGGTGAGGTCTTTCCGGGCCATGGATCGGGACTTGGATAATCCAGATTCTACAAGCACGTCCACCAGGGGAAGCGGGGGAGCGCCGCTGCGCGCGGTCCGGGGCATTTCGGCGGCTGCGGCTAGCAGGTCGCGCTCCTCGACCCCATCGAGCGGGCCGCCGAACAGAATCCGCGCGGCGCGGATGTTGCTCTCGGCAACCTCGGCGCCGTGAACGAGGCTGGTGAGCTCAAGGGCGAGCCTGGCCTGGCCTCCTCTTTTTTCAGGGGCCTCTTTGTGTTCATTTTCTATCGACTCGATCTCATCGAGCGTCAAAAAGGTGAAGTAGCGAAGGAATCGGCCCACGTCGGTGTCCGCCGTCTGGATCCAATACTGGTAGAACCGGTAGGGGCTGGTCCGCTTCGGGTCGAGCCAGATATTTCCCTCCTCGGTCTTGCCGAATTTCCGGCCGTCCGATGTGGTGATGAGGGGAAAGGTGATGCCGTAGACGGATTTTCCGAGCGAGCGGCGGATGAGCTCGATGCCGCCCGTGATGTTGCCCCACTGATCGGAGCCGCCGATCTGGAGGGTGCAGCCCTCGGTCTCGAAGAGGTGAAGAAAATCGTAGGCCTGGAGGACCATGTAGCTGAATTCGGTGTAGGAGATTCCGGCGTCGGCGACGCGCGCCTTGACCGACTCCTTGGCCATCATGTAGCCGACCGGAAAGTGCTTTCCGGCGCCCCGGAGGAACTCAACGAGATTCATCCCGCCGAACCAGTCGGCGTTGTTCACCATCTTGGCCTCCGCGAGCCCCGGGCCGAAATCGAGAAAACCCTCGAGCTGGGCTCGGATTCCCGCGTTGTTCGCGGCGAGAGTGCCGGCGTCGAGGAGGTTCCGCTCCTCGCTCTTGCCCGAGGGGTCGCCGATCATCCCCGTCGCCCCGCCCACGAGGGCCAGGGGCCGGTGCCCGGCGCGCTGGAAGCGCATGAGCCCGGTGATGGGCATGAGGCTCCCGATGTGGAGGCTGTCCGAGGTGGGGTCGAAGCCGCAGTAGAGCGTCATCCCCCCTTTTTCGAGGGCGGCGGACAACTCGGGCGCGTCGGTGAAATCGTGCACCAGGCCGCGGGCCTTCAGATCGTCGAACAGGTTCATCAGCTCTCCATGGGCGTAAAAAACAGGGGTCAATATAGCCCAGGAGGGGGGGGTGCACCTAATCCGGTGCTTAATTGTATAAGAAGCTTATTTGCGCGTTTTTTGGAATAATGGGCCTCTCCCCCCGGGGGGGAGATGAAAATTTCCACGGGACTTTCCACGCCGCCCAGTCCGTATCATTCAGGAGAAACGATGGCCCGGTTTTTAGGCTCGACGAATCACGAGCAGGTCTTCCTCGAGGGGCCGAGCTCCCGAAAATCGGAGTTCGGCTTCGTCTTCCGGATGGCGCGGGATTTCGTCAGGGGGTTTCGGGTCTTTCATTTCGTGGGGCCCTGCGTCACGGTGTTCGGCTCGGCGCGAATCGAAGAGGGGCATCCCTACTACGAACTCGGGCGCAAGGTGGGAGCCTCGATCTCCGATCTGGGCTTCACGGTGATGACCGGGGGCGGTCCGGGGCTGATGGAGGCGGCCAACCGCGGGGCGAGGGAGGCCGGGGGGAGGTCGGTGGGCTGCAACATCTCGCTGCCCATGGAGCAGGACCCCAACCCCTATCTCGACGCTTGGGTTGATATCCATTATTTTTTCATCCGAAAGGTGTTTCTGTTCAAGTACTCTTATGGCTTCGTCGGCCTGCCCGGCGGGGTGGGGACGATGGACGAGGTGTTCGAGGCCGTCACGCTGATTCAGACGGGTAAGATCGCGCACTTTCCCATCGTCCTGATGGGCGCGAAGTACTGGAAGCCTCTGATATATTTTCTGGAGCGGATGGCCGAGGAGGGGACGATCGCGGAGGCGGACCTTGAGCTCTTCCTCGTGACCGATTCGATAGATGAGGCCGTCGCGCATGTCGATAAATACGCGACCGAGAAATTCCGCCTGAAGCGCCGCAAGCCGCCCAAGCCGAGCCCCTGGCTGGGCGAGGGCCGGTGCTAATTCTACCAAGGGAGTTTGACGTGCACGAAGACCCGAGGACCGCCGAGATCGACGGCGTATCGCTCCATCTGAGCCGCCCGGCCGAGGCCGTCAGGGAGTGGATCGGCCAGCGGGAGGCGCTCGATCAGCTCCAGGCCTGTTGGCTGGTCGTGGCGGAGGAGGATCTTCCTCTCTCGCCCCGGATTACGGGGCCGCCGGGCATCGGCAAGACCACACTCGCCTCGGCCGCCGCCCGCGAGCGGGGACAGGAACTCTATATCTTCCAGGCGACGGCGGACACGCGGCCCGAGGACCTTCTGGTGACGCCGGTGCTGGCCGAGTCGGGCCGGATCGCCTACCACGCCTCCCCGCTGGTGACGGCCATGATCCGGGGCGGCATCTGCGTCATCGACGAGGGCAACCGCATGAGCGAGAAAAGCTGGGCCTCGCTCGCGCCGCTCCTCGATCACCGCCGCTACGTCGAGTCCATCGTCGCGGGGACGACCGTCCCGGCCCACCCCGAGTTTCGCTGCTGCGTGACGATGAACGATGACGCTTCGACCTACGAGGTGCCCGATTATATCCTCTCGCGCCTCCAGCCGACGCTGCCGATAGAGTTCCCGGACCGCGACGACGAGCTGGCCATCCTGAACTACCACCTCCCCTTCGCGGGCGAGGAGATGCTCGCCATGACGGTGGAGTTCCTCCAGGAGGCCCACGGCCTCGACCTCGATTACTCCCCGCGCGACGGAATCCACATCCTCCAGTACGCTCTGAAGCGGCTCGCGCAGGACCCCGCCCACCCCCTCGGCCGGGACGAGGCCTGGCGCGAATCGCTCGAGAAGGTCCTGGGCGAGGAGGCCCTCGACCTGAACGCACTCGCCCGAAGGCGGCGCCAGGCGCTGGGCGATGAGCCCCCCCCGATGAACTTCGGGGACATCTTCTTCGGGGACGACAGCCCCCTTCACCCCGACAGGGGCGATAGCTGAGCCGTGGCCGGCCCGGACTTTCTTTCGATCTCGCCGAGGATCTCCGTCCTCCCGGTGATCCACGGCTCCGGGGATTTCGCCGTCGAGGTGCGGGACCGCCTCCTGCGCCTCGAGCCGGACTGCCTCGCCCTCCCGCTCCCCCCCTCGTTCCGGGAGGCGGTCGAGGAGGGTGTTCTCGATCTGCCCGCCATCTCAATCGCCGCCGCCGAGGAGCCCGAGACTTACGGCTCGGGCGGCGGGCCCGAAGCGTTCGGGGGGGACGACGCCGCCGAATACGAAGAGGGCGAGTCTCCCTGGGAGGCCGGGGAGCAAGGCGGCCCGGCCGACGAAGGCCCGGCCTTTAACTTCGTTCCCGTCGATCCCTGCCAACCCGTCATCGCCGCCCTCAGAACGGCGATGGAGGAGCGCATCCCCCGCGCCTTCGTGGACATCGAGGTCGAATCGTTCCGCCCCGAGTCCCAAATCCTCCCCGACCCCTACGCGCTGAAAAATGTCTCGCTCGAGGCCTTCGCCGCCGCCCTGCTCACCTCGGCCCCCCGGCCCGAGCCGGGCAGCCAGCGAGAGGCCCGCGTCCGGGGGATGGCGGCCCGCCTCCGGAGGCTAGAAGAGGAGGGCTACGTGAAAATCGCCTTCGTCTGCGCGGCGGTGGACTGGCCCTGGGTGCGCCAGAGCTATCTCGAGGACGAATCCCGGCCCGAATTCGAGGCCGCTTCGGATGCCGGGGCCGATCTCGATGAAGGGATTTTCCCGCCCGCCCCCCGACGCTATCCCGTCGAGGCCTCGACGCTGACCTTCGTCCTGGGAGAGCTTCCCTTCATCACCGCCCTCTACGAGCGGCGGCGCGAGGAGCTTCGCGGCGACCGCAACCTCTCGATCGACGGGGTGAAGGAGCTCCTCCTCGAGGCCCGCGCCGAGTGGCTCCGCGAGTACGAGCCCGCCCTCAACTGGGTCACCCCCCAGCGGCTGCAGATATTTCTCCAGTACGTCCGCAACCTCACCCTCCATGCGCGCCGCCTCACCCCCGATCTGTTCACCCTCGTCCTCGCCGCCAAGCAGATCGCCGGCGACGCCTTCGCGCTCACCCTCGCCGAGACGGCCCGGAAATATCCCTATCAGGAGGAAGATGACGGCCCCGGTAAAGTGCGCGCCGGAATCGGCGAGGCCGAATTCCCCGACGGCGGCGTCGGTGAAATCAAGAACCGCCTCGGCGGCTCAGAGGTCGTCTGGCGGCCCATCTCCCTCAAGCCGCGGGCCCCCCAGTACAGGAAACGCCAGTGGCGGCAGCGGTGGAACCCGTTCACCCAGTGCTCCTGGCCGCCCGAGGACACCAAGATCGAGAGTTTTCACACCCATGTGCGCGATCAGGCCAAGGCCCTCCTCGGCCAGGACCTCGCCCGCAGCGAAAAATTCACCACCTCGATCATGGACGGCCTCGACATCAGGGAGACCCTGCGCAGCTGGCACACCGGCGATCTCTACGTCAAGGAAATCCCCCCCGCGCGGGGGAATCTGGAGGTCGTCGTCTTCCTGTTCGACACCCCGGCCGATCCGGACAGGTACGCCTGGCGGACGATGTGGTTCGCCGAGCACGACGAAGAGTCCACCCTCTGCATGTACGCCACCCCCTTCGAGGAGAACGTCATCGGCCCCGGAGTCGCGCAGTCCACCTACGGCGGGGCGTTTTTCATCTTCCCCCCGCGCTTCATCGACGATGTCTGGCGCGACCCGCGCTTCGGCTACGCGAGGACGCTCGAGGAGCGCCTCATCGCCGGCGCCTGTTTTCACTCGCGCGAGCGCGTCGTCGCCCTCGTCAGCCCCGGCCCCCCCTCGGCGAGCTGGCGGCGGATCGCCCGGCTCAACCGCAAGCACCTGGTCCACATCCCCCTCGGGCGCTTTTCGCGCGAGACCGTCGAGCGCATCCGGCGCTTTCATGTCCTGAACGGCCGGGAGGTCCGCTCCTACGCCTCGAGATTCATTCAGGACGTATGAGGGGCCGCGTCCTGTGAAACCGATTGCGCTCGAAAACATCTCGGCCCTTAAAAACCGCTTCAACGCGGACCGGGGCCGCCCGCGCCTGATCGTCATCTTCTCGCCCACCTGAGGCCTCTGCCTCGAGGGCGTCCGTTGGGTGGACCGAAACATCTTGAAAAACGGCGCGATCTCTGAGTTCAGGTTTTATGCCGTCTGGGTCAAGCGGCTCAAAAGAGACGCCCCGGGCCGCATCGACCCCGCCATATTCGATCACCCGGCGGCGAGCGTATTCTGGGACGGGGATCAGATCGCCGGTAAATTCTTCGCCGCCGCCAAGGGGTTTCACTCCCCCGTCGCCTGGGATTCCTACTATCTCTACGGCCGCCAAGCCCGCTGGCGGGCGATGGCCGCGCCGATCACGGCCTCTGGCTTTCCGGTCATGAATTTCAGGAGGGATTTGAGGCGGTTCGTGCGGGGGATGGCGGAGAGTAAGCATTTGAATACAAGATAAAGTTTTGTTGTGTTATAAAATGAAATACTCTTTTTCTTCTCAGTGCGAGTCAGCTTTAACAATAAGGGATGAAAAATTGCAGGGAACTCATTTATTAAAATCACATAGGAATAAAGCTTTCGAGATACTTAAGGATAACGGGGTTGACCCCAGAGAATTGCAATGGAAACTTGTCGATAGTCGTTATTTAGATGACAGGCAAGTTCCCTCGCTTGTTTATGAGCCTAGTGGCCTTTATTTTATTTTTGATCTCGATACGGGCGAAGACTATATTGTTAGGTATTTTCCGGACGGAAATAAAGCCAAGGAATATGAGTCCTCTTATACAGAAGAATGGGATGGAGTTTGGGAACATTTTATAGTATGGGCTGAAATTTTGACCGATGAAGTCGGTGTTCCTGACCTCTGGGAAACAGTTGCTCAAGAAAAGAAACTTGAAGAATCTGTCGCTTCTGATGATGATAATTCGTTGTTCAGTTCCGACGAACAAAAGCAAATATCTGAGCGAATTATAGAAATTGAGCAGTATTTATTGAAAACGCATGAGCTTTCCGAGGAGAACCAAAAATTCGTTCGAGATCGCTTGGAGTATTTGGTGGAGTCCTCCGAGCGGTTGGGGAAAAAGGACTGGAAGTCGTTGGCATTTGGTGTTTTACTTTCTACTGCAATGGGGATTGGCCTAGACGGTGTCCAAATTGGGGAAGTAATGAGATTTGTCGGAGGGGTTCTGGGCCCGATTCTGGGTGGCACCCCTCTTTTGCCGTAAAAAAGGAGTTTTCACATGACCATCGACGAGTTAACCGCGCGGTTCCCGGAGATTCCGGCGGATTTGCATGGTGAAGCGGTGCTGGCGGAATTCGCGGAGGCGTTCGGGCCCCAGCTGGCGATAGCCGAAAAGCCCGTCGCCTGCAACGTCGAGCAGTCGGCGGGCAACGCGTTTTACATGAAGCTGATCAACTCGATCGGAATCTATGCGATCGGGCTCGCAAAGCGAGAGATGGTGATCGGGCAGCTTCAGGCGCTGGTCGAGGGCTTCAGGGCCGACCCCGGGGGCTATGCCGCCTCGCTGCTTCCCGAGGGCGTTTCTCCCGTGCAGGTGCGGGGTCCCGGCTGCGAATAGCGAACGCCCGGCCGAGCGGAGCGTCCGCACCGGATAAAAAAAGGGATGGCCTCGGGCTGTCCCTTTTTTTTTGCGCGGACCCCCAGTCGGGGGCGGACTCAGCCCCCGTAGAAAACGGTGTCGCCCAAATCCTTGAGCCATAGGGTGGCGTCGTCGGCCCGGCCCTCGGGCTCTTTTCTGACGCCGGCGCCGGTCACCTCGCCGACGAAGATGGAGTGATCCCCGATCTCGACGGTCTCGGCCAGCTTGTACTCCACCCAGGCCGGGCAGGAAAGAAGAAGCGGCGCGCCCGCCGGGCCCTTCTCGAAGGCCTCGCCGCCGATGCTGTCGCCCTCGCGTTCGAGGGGCTTGAAGAAGGTGAAGGCCGCGCCCTGCTGGTCCTTACCGAGAATGTTGAGGGCGAAGACGCCGGCTTCCTTGATGGTGGTGTGCACGCCCGAGTCGGCCTTCACCCCGAGGGCGAGAAGGGGCGGAGCGAAGGAGGCCTGGGTCGCCCAGTTGACGGTGGCGGCGGCGACGGCGCCGTCCCCGCCCTCGGCGGTGAGGACGTAGAGGCCGTAGGGGATCATCCTGAGAGCGGTTTTCTTCGCGGCATCGTCCACGATTGCGACTCCTCTTATTTAATGAAGTCCAGGAAAAATCGAAACCGGATTGGTTTTTTTGAGGCGGACCCACGATACCCGTTTTTCGGGCGCCGATCCATTCATCGCGCGCGGGCGCTCCGCCCCGGGACGGAGTAACCCTGTCCGGGACGTACCCGGGCACGGATTGCCCTGTCAGACAGGCGGTGCGAAAATCCGGACACGTGACTCGCGGGGAAATTTGAAAGGGGACTTTTGATGGTCAAAGCGCGCGAGATACCAAGGCGGCTCCTTGTCGCGGTCGGCGGCAACGCCACTCACCCGCCCGAGATCAAGGGGACGGCCGAGGAGCAGGCGGCCATCGCCGCGGCGACGGGCAGGGCGCTGCTCCCGCTGATGGTGTGCGACACCGAACTCATCGTCACCCACGGGAACGGCCCTGTGGTCGGAAAGATTCTGATGCGCCAGGCCCTCTCGGGGGCGCGGGTGACGCCGATGACGCTCGATATATGCGTCGCCCACAGCCAGGGGGGAATCGCCTATCTGCTCATGCAGGCGTTCGAGAACGCGCTGCGCGAGGCGGGGAACGCGAGGCATGTGGTCTGCCTGCTCACCCAGGTCGAGGTGGACCCCGATGACCCGGCCTTCGGGAATCCCGAGAAATTCGTCGGCTACGCCTACAGCGAGGAGGAGGCGCGCGCCTTCGAGCGCGAGGTGGGCTGGACGATGCGGGAGGACCCGGGCCGGGGCTGGCGCCATGTGGTGCCCTCGCCCGAGCCGAGGCACATCGTCGATATTTCGCTGATCCGAGCGCTGGCCGAGCGCGGGGCGGTGGTCATCGCGGGCGGGGGCGGGGGGATCCCGGTTGTCCGCGAGGGGAGCGGGGTGCGCCGCGGGGTCGAGGCGGTGATCGACAAGGACCTGACCTCGGCGCTGATGTCGAACGTCCTGGGGATCGAGGACATGCTCATCCTGACGGCGGTGCCGAGGGTGGCGGTTCATTTCGGGACGCCGGAGCAGCGTGATCTGGACGTGGTTTCGCTCAAGGAGCTGAAAAAATACCGGGAGGCGGGGCATTTTCCGCCCGGGAGCATGGGCCCCAAGATCGAGGCGGCGATTCGCTTCATCGAGGGCGGGGGCCGGCGGGTCTGCATCGCACATATCGAGGAAGCTCTTCCCGCGCTCAGGGGAGAGGCGGGGACGATGATTCATGCGGACGATGGCTGAGATAAAAAACAGGGGCCGGGACTCCGCACCGGCGGGGGATTGTTGTCCCGCACCGGTCGCACCGGTCGCACTGGCCGGGCCGGGCGCTCTTCCGGAGCCCGGCGCTTTTCAGGTGACCCTGATGGGCGAGGGCGCGAAAAGGGCGCTCGGGCTTGTTCCCAGTGCGACTGGGGCGTTTGGCATTGAGGGCCGTGTGCTCGCCGTGTTTCGCCGGAGCTTTTATCTGGAGATGGGCGGCGTCGCCGGTGAAGAGGGCGCTCTTGTCTGCTTGGGGCCGGCCGGGATCGGGCCGGGGCCGCTGAACGCGATCTGCGCGCTGCCGGAGGGAATGGACTGGCGGGCGTCGGGTCTCGCGGAGGGGGGCCGGGCGAGTTGTTGGAGAGGGCTCCTCCGCGCCGGGCGGTTTTCTTTTTCGTGCGCGGGGGCGGCGAGCTGGCGGCCGGCGCCACCTGACCCGGATTTCGAAAATGCCCCCGCGAGGCGGGTGGCGCTCGAGGCGATGGCCCGGGAGGCCGGGCGCCTTGCGCCCGAGGAAGGGCTGGGGCGGCTGATCCCGGCGCTGGCGCGTGGCGAGCCGGCGCGGTGCAATCCGGACGCCCTGGATTGGCGCGGCGGGAAAGACCAGGTAATGCGGGCTGGATCGCGGGGGGCCGGGGCGCTGATGCAATGGATTCGCGAAACGGTAAGGGCCGGGTTGTCCCTGTCCGGGCCATCAGAGGCGGCGGCGGGGCTTATCGGCCTGGGGCCGGGACTCACGCCCTCGGGAGATGACTTCATCGGCGGGGCGATGATCGCGCTCAGGGCGATGGGGCGCGGGCGGGCGGCGGATCGGGTGGCCGTCTGGGCGCTTCCCCTTGCCGAGAGCGGCACCGGCCGCATCAGCCGGGCGCATCTCGCGTGCGCCGCGCGGGGCGAGGGCGCGGGGGCGCTCCACCGGGTTATGGAGACGATCCCGGGGATGTCCCCCCACAGCGGGGGAGACATCGTGGGCCCACTCGCCGCCATCGACGCTGTCGGCCACACTTCGGGGTGGGACGCCCTGGCGGGAGTGGTAGGCGCGATAGCCGCCGTTTGCGGCGATTTCTCTCAAAACGGTGATCGGGAAAAGAACGACGTCAGGGAAAAGGAGCATGAGTGGTGAGCCGGATTGCCGTGGTGGGCGCGGGAGCGATCGGCTGTGTGTTCGGCGGCTATCTGGCCGCCCGGGGGCGGCACGAGATGACGTTCTGCGTGCGCGAGGGGTTTGATGAGATTACGGTGGAGGCTCCCTCGGGGACTCTCCAATCTCCGGCGCGGGCCGTGACTTCTCCCGTCGGGCTCGGGCCCACGGACTGGGTTATTCTCGCGGTCAAGGCGCATCAGGTCGAGGGGACCGCCGGCTGGCTCAGCGCCTTATGCGGGTCCGAGACACGTGTGGCCGTTCTTCAGAACGGAGTCGAGCACGTCGAGCGCACCGCTCCGTTCTCTGGCACCGCCAAGGTCTTCCCGGTGACGATCAACTGTCCCGCCGTGAAGCTCGGTCCCGGCCGGACGTCACAATTGGGACAGGCACGTCTCATCGCGGGGGAGGGGGAGGTGGGACGGGCCTTCGCCGAGCTGTTTTCGGGCACCGACGCTCGTATCCAGCTGTCTGCGGACATGAAGACGACTGTCTGGCGAAAACTTTGCAATAACATGTCGTGCAGCGTGATCACCGTCCTGACGAACAAGCCCGTTGGCGTATTCCGCCAACCGGGGTTGCTGGACCTGTCCGCCGCCCTTTTGAAAGAGTGCATCGCCGTGGGACGGGCCGAGGGGGCCAGCCTGGGCGATGAGGTGATCGATGAGGTGGTGACCAAACACAAGACCGCTCCGCCGGACTTGATGCCTTCCATGTTGATGGACCGCCGCGCGGGCCGGACTCTTGAGACGGATGCCCAATACGGCGTAATCGTTCGCCTGGGCGAGCGCCACGGCATCGATACTCCGCTGTGCCGGGCCGCCGCCGCGCTTCTCGGCGCGCTGAACGGAGGCAGCGACATTTGACCGGCCGCGCCGCATGCCCGGATAATCGGATAGTTGCCGACAATGATTTATCATTTTTTAGCGGCTTGTCGGGGATTGACGGCATTCCCCTTTTGCCCTCTACCGCCTGCGGCGAATCCGCCGAGCGGGAGGTGATTCCTTGAATCAGGATGTGTCTTCGGCGAAACCTCCCGGCCAGGGCCAGGGAATGCTCGCGATTTTTTGCGACCTCGAGGAGAAATGGCACGAAGAGTTCCGTGCCTGGCTCGCCGAGGATATGTTCCCGGCCCGGCTCGCCGCCGGTTTTTGCGGTTGCGCCTCTTACAGCGCCGTCTCCGGCGTGGAGAAGGAAACCCAGGCAAACGTTCCCGAATTCCTGACGCTCTATGAGACACCCACCCTTGCGGGGCTCTACGGCGAAGCCTATCAGAGCCTTCGCCGGGACCGGGATATCCGCGACACCGTGATGCACGAGCAAATGATGGGCATGGAGCGCTACACGCTTTCAGCCACAGGGCCGGACACCCCGGGAGACGCCGGCGGATTCGCTCCGGTCGTATTCGTCGATCGGTTCGATTTGTGGCCCGAGTATGTCCAGGATTTCAACCACTGGTTCGTGACGGAATACCTCACCTGGTGCGCCAAGCTCCCCGGCCTGGTTCGTGTGCGGAGGTATCTGGCGATGGAGGGCGCGCCCCGGCACTTCATCCTGAATGAATTCGAGGACAGTGGTTTTTTCGATGATGCCGTGTGGCGGGCGCTTCGAAATGCAAAGGAGTGGGGTCCGGCCGGAATGACCTACGGCGCTCCGGGGCTGTACGAGCGCGCCGTGAAGGCGCCGTAGCCCGGATCGGCTGGCAGAATCCAAGTAGATCCTATTTTTTTGGTTCTTTTCCCCTCCGAAAAATCCCGTCGTAGAAAGTGTAAAGGACGATCAAAATCAGAATCGTTCCAATCGGCCGCGAGAGGACAAACAATAGCCCCTTGTCCTCGAAGGTCAGCAGGGCGCGGCGAAGGTTTTCGTCCGCGAGCGGTCCAAGGATGACCGCCAGCACCATCGGGGCGAGCGGGAAGCCGAAGCGGTGAAGAACATAGCCGACGATGCCCGCGCCGAACATCACATAAACGTCAATGTAATTGAGGTTGACCGCGAACGCGCCCATTACGCAAAGCGGAATGATGAGTGGCATCAGCAAACTGCGCGGCAGACTAAATAGCTTGACGCAGGGCCCCACCAGGGCGATGGCCATCCCGTACATGAGAAAGTTCGCGATAATCAGCCCGAAATAGATGAAGTAGATCAGGCCCGGGTGCTCGATCTGGATCATCGGGCCCACAACGACGTTTTTGAGTTCGAGCGCGGCCAGTATCGCCGCCGCCGCCGCATTTCCTGGTATGCCGAGCGTAAGGGTGGGCAACATCGACCCACCGATGTTGGCGTTGTTGGCCACCTCGGCGCATACGATGCCCTCGTAACTTCCCTTTCCCCACTTGGCGCGCTCTTCGGGAGAGGCGCGCCGCTTCCCCACATCGTAGGCGACAAAGGAGGCGACGTTCGCTCCCGCGCCGGGAATCGCACCGATAACGGTGCCAATAAGGCCGGATCGGACCGAGGATCGGGTATATTTCCACAGCATGGAAAAGGGTGGGACCACTCGGCCCACTTCCTGGGGAATCACGTAGGGTTCCTTCTGCGGGAGGACGCGCAAAATCTCTGTCAGCCCGAACAATCCGATGAGAATCGGGATATAGCTGATACCGTCCTCGAGGATGAGGCTCCCGAAAGTGAAGCGGGGGGCGCCGTGAATGCTGTCGAGGCCGACAAAGGCGATGAGCAGGCCCATCCAGCCCGAGATCCACCCTTTCAGCGGAAGCTCGCCCGAGGACATCGACCCGCAAATGGCGATCCCCCACATGGCCAGAAGGAACATTTCCCAGGAACGAAACTCCAGGGCGAGCGTCAGAATTACGGGGATAAAAGCGATCAGGATGAGAATGCCCACCCAGTTTCCGAGGAACGAAGCGGCGATCGCCGTTCCGAGGGCGAGCCCTCCCTCACCTTTTAAGGCGAGTGGATGGCCTTCCATCATGGTGGGAACGGCGTCGGGCGTCCCCGGAATATTTATCAGAACGGCCGAGATCGCCCCTCCGAACACACTGCCCGTATATACGCCGAGCATGAACATAATGGCGACATGCTGGCTCATTCCCGCCGAGAGGCCGATGAGCAGCGCCATCGCCATCGTGGTCGAGAGACCGGGCATCGCCCCCCATAGGATACCGAGTGAGGTTCCGATGAGACAGACGAGGACCATGTAGGGGGTAAGCGTCAGAAAAATTTGATGCAGGATTTGATCCCAGGCCATGAGAATTCCTTTTTATGCCAGTCCGGGAAGGAGAATCTTGAATCCGTACCGGAAGGCGGAGGCGAGCGCCACGACGACGGCGAAGGAAACGCCCAGGCATTTCGGCAAGGGAGCTTGCCAGAAAATACGAAGAATCAATGAGAGAACGGCGATGGAGATGAGTTCGTAGCTGCTGAAGAAAATGGAGAGCCCGCCGATGGAAATTTCTTTATCGAAAGCGATCCTGTCCACCAGAAGGACATAGACGAATATGATTCCGATCAGGAGAAGGGTACGCCTGTTTTCCTCGTCCCCGAAATAAGCGCGCCAGGCGAGAGAGGACTTGCCGATAAAGTTCATGGCGGCTCCCTGCCGCAGGGCCATGAGGCCCAGGGCGATGGCCATGACCAGAAGGCTGAGGCCGGTCAGGAACGGAAGCAGACCCGGAGCCGTGTAGATAGTCGAGGGATTGGGCATTCGCAAGGAAAGGCCCATCGCGAGAATCGAAAGCAATCCGATGAAAATCGCCGCGCCCAGGTTCTTGCCCGGCGTCGATCGCTCGTCGCTCTCCTCCTCGCCGACGAAAGAGGGGCCTTCCTCCGGCGGGGTGCTGGAATCGTCCGTCATATTCAGATAAGTCTCCGAGGAAAAGATCGCCGGGCGGCCTCCCTCAAAAGGAAAGCCGCCCGGCGGTGAATCGTTCAGATGACCCGGTTAGGACATGCGGGGCTTATAGCCCTTCGGGGGCCACCAGGAGCCGAAGTCCTTCGGATCCGGAAGACCGAGTTCCTTGGGGCCGCGCACCTTCTTGCCGATCAGCTTCTGGACCTTGACGAAGGTCGAGGCAGTGACGCATTCGACCTGGGCGGCGCGCCGATCGGCCTCCTGCCCCCAGCGAACGTCGACTTCGAAGTACTTGCGCTTGACGATGCCGAGAAATTTCTTGTCCTTGGTGGCTTCGATCCAGGCGTCCTTGATTTTGTTCAAAACCTCGATCGGCGTGTCGCGCTTGACGGCGAGATTGTAGATGCCCGAAAGGGGAAGCAGGGGTTTCAGGCCGGGGAGGACGTTTCCGACCGAGCGGAGCTTGCCGTGGCCCGGAACGTCGATATCGTTTTTTCCGGTCTGCTGCAGGTTGCGGAGCTTGCCTGCACGGATGAATTCGATGTGCTCGTGGACGCCGCCGCCGGTGATGTCCACTTCGCCCTGAAGTCCCGCCAGCGTCGCGGGTTTCCCGCCCTTGTAGGGAACGAACTTGAGCTCGATGCCAGCTTCCAGGGCCACGATTGCCGCCAGCTCGTGCCAGAGCCCGCCCACACCAGAGGTGGAGATGGAGACCTTGCCCGGGCGCTTTTTAGCGGCATCGATCACGTCCTCGAGCGTCTTGTAGGGGGAGCCGGGCCTAACCGACCAGCTTCCCAGCGAGTTGCCGCCCTGGAAGTACTGCCAGTCGCGCCAGGCGACCGAGTCGGAGTGCCCCATCACACGCACGAACTTGTTGTAGTTCGCCGCGCCCAGCCACCAATAGCCGTTCGCCGGTTTGTTCAGCATGAAGCGGGTGGCGACGCCGCCAACGGCGCCGGGCTTGTTGATGACGTTGATTTTCCAGCCCGTATTTTTGGCCATCGCGCCGGTGAGGACGCGGAGCATCGTGTCGGTCCCGCCGCCCGCGCCGTACATGACGACTGTCGTAATGGGCCGATTTGGCCATCCGGCGGCGTCCGCCTCGCCGGGTGTAATAACGAGCTGGGTCGCGGCCGCGGCGCCGGCCGCGGCGCCCATGAACTGGCGTCTGCTCATATCCGATGTTTCAGGCAGACTGGTCATACTCTTTTCTTCACTCATTTTGAACTCCCCCAAAAGGAAAAAGATACAGAGCCTGTGGGAGGGCCGATTCACAATACGTCCCGTCACCTAACTTCAAGGATGAATCCATTCTACCATCAATTCGGCAAAATTGAAGGATTTTATGGAGATAGATGAATCCGCTTCCTTATATCAGCCAATATACCAGGCGTCGCGACCCAAATCGCCCAGCCCCTCGCAGCCATCTGCCGTGACGGCCACCCTATCCTCGACTATGACGTCGCCCACCTCGGGGTGGCGGATGTCGGCCTCATTCGAGACGACCACCCTCTCCTCGAGCTTGCTCTCAACGCCTTTCCCTAAGCGGGGGAGTTCGTGGGAGACCCGGCCGACGCCGTGGATGATGAACTCCCCTCTCTCGCCTGTCCCGTGCCGGCGCAAGGATTTTAATGCGCGATGCCAGCCGGAGAGCTATATTAACCAAAATAATGTCTTTTTTTTACGAGATGATTCCCAGGCTCCGCCCTCGCTTTTCCGGCACAGGCTTTTTCCCATGTTCTCGGCAAGGTTGCCCGTTACCCAACAAGGTTGAAGGAGGAAGAATCATGGCAGACAAAGTCCGGCAGGTGGATTACTACTACCTCAGAACTCCCGACAGACCCGGATCCGGCGAAAAAATTCTCAATATTTTCAAGAAAGAGCGCGTCAGCTTCACCGCCGTCCACGCTTTTCCGAGCGGAAAGACGATTCAGGTGGACCTCGTTCCCAAGGATGGGCGCAAATTTCTGCGCATCGCCAGAAAGGCGAAAATACGCCTGAGCCAAAAGAAAAAAGCTTTCGTCGCCGAGGGCAGCGACCGCGCGGGGGGGCTCGTCTCGGTCCTCGAGAAAATTTCCGCCGAGGGCATCAATGTCACCGCCGTCACCGGTCTCGCCGCCGGCAAGGGACGCTACGGCGCCATCTTCTGGGTCAAGCCCGGCGACTACCGCAAAGCGGCCAAGGCGCTGGGCGCAAAATAAATCCGGGTGCGGGTTAGAGCCGGGATGTGGGTCAGAGGATCGGCGGAACGCCCTCCGGGAGTGGTTTACCCGTTTAACGAAATCTCCATGTAGATCGCGCCGGGGATCGGTTCCTCGCCGCAGGGCGGAATCTCGCGGAACCCCATCGAGCGGTAAAGCGCCGCAGCCGCCCGCATGGAGGGCAGGGTGTCCAGCCGCAGGGCCCCGAATCCGGCCTCCCCAGCCTCCCGGATGACGGCTTCGGCCAGCGCGCGGCCCACCTTCCGGCCTCGAAACGGGGGACGCACATAGAGGCGCTTCATTTCGCCGGCGCCATCTCCCAGCGGGCGCAGCGCCGCGCATCCGGCCGCCTTCCCGCCGGCAGATGCGATCCACAACCACCCCCTCGGCGGGCTGTAGTTTTCCGAAACTCCGGCGAGTTCGGACTCCAGGTCCCGGATGCAACGATCCACCTCGGGCGTATCGGCGTACTCCGCGATCAGCTCTCGGGCCAGGGCGAAATCCTCGGCCGAGGCGGCGAGGGCAATCTTCACCTTTTGGGTGTCCTCTGACAGTATGTCGGTCATTCGTCCGCTTCCCGGCTGTTCCCGGCCGCCTCTCCTCCGGTGGGGTGCCCGTCGCGCTTCCACCAGTCCGGCCCGCCCATCAACTCCTTCACCCTGAAGCCGAGCCCGATCATGTTGAGCGCTCCCTTTGTCGAGGTGTTGCACCGATATCGTAGGAGTAAGTGACATTAAGAGTTTCCCTGCCGGGAGTCGAGGCCGTCTCGTGGCTCATCTCGCGGTGGGGGATGTTGATGGCCCCCGGAATTCGCCCGGCCGCGTACGCCTCGGGCGAGCGCGAATCGACGGCGATGACGTTTTCTCCCCCCTCCATCGCGGCCATGAGATCCCAAGAGTTGGTTTCGTAGGCCAGTATGTTTTCATAATGGCTGAGTTGATCGCCCATGCCTTCCTCCGCAGGTCCGGGTAAGATGGCATCTATGCCGAGGCATTCATGTCGAGGCGGCGTCCGCTTTCGCCGCCATGCATTCATCATATCAGGTATGGTGAAGTTAACCTGAATAGGCGGCCCCGGCCGCTGGGCCTGAATTATCCGAACGGGAGAATTGGGAAAGTGAAATCGGCTCACCTTGCGGGCGGCGCGGGATGGTTTTTATTCGCGGCGCCATTGATTTTTTGGCGCCTGAATCCCGCGGGGGTCCTGGATGCGGAAGGGCGGCTCTGGGCGCTCCATGTCCTTCACCTGCTCATGGCGGCGGGGGTGGTCCTCCTCCTCTACCTGGCCGGGCGGGCGGTGCTCGAGTTGGCGCATCTGCTGCCGGACGATCCCCCGGAGAGGGTTCTCCTGGCGACCTGCTCGGGATTTTTTATCGTGTCTCTGGCGGTTTTCCTGATGGCGGCGGCGGGAGCGCTTCATCCCCTCGGCGTTTTGGGGTTAGCCGCGGCCCTCTCCCTGGCCTCGTTCCTTTTTTTTAAGGGTGAAAGCGGACACACGACAGTCGCTGTGGGTGCCGAGAGCGGCGGCCCGGCCCGCGCGGCGGCCATCGCCCTCGGTGCGTTTTTCGCGCTTCTTTTTTTCGGCTCCCTGCTCGAGTCGCTCATCCCTTCTCCGCAGTCTCCCGACGCGCTGGCCTACAACCTCGCCTTCGCGCGACAGTTTGCCATTTCGGGCGGGCTCGAATTCACACCGCACAGCCCGTTCATGTTTGCTTTCATCGGCTACTGGGAAATTTTCCTCTCGGCGCTGGCGCTCTTCATTCCCTCGGACATCTCCCTGTTCGCGCTGGCCCAGATTCTTCATCTCCTCCTCGGGCTCGGCGGGTCGGCGCTGGCCATCGTCTGCATTGTCCGCGTACTCTCTCCCCTCGGCCGCTGGGAGACGCTGGCCCTCGGCTTATTCGCCGCCGCTCTGTTCGCGGGGATGCGCATCGACGTTCATCATGTGCGGCGGTTTCCGCTTCTCCTGGTGGCGGCCAAATCGGATTTGGCCGCCACCGCGCTTCAGTTGACGGCCATGTTGACCCTGCTGCGCGCTTTTCAGGCGGAAGGCGCGGCCCGGCGGAACATGGGGCTTCTGGGGGGGGTTCTTTTCGGGGCGGCAGCGGGCGTGAAGATCACCGCCGCCCTCGCCGCTGCGGGCCTCGGAGCGGGTCTCATTCTATTTCCACCCGCTCCCGCCGCCATCAGGGAGCGTATGGCGCTGATCGGATGGATGTCCCTCGGTTTCGCGGCGGCGCTCGCACCTGTGCTGGCAAAAAATATTTTCGCCCTCGGAAATCCCGTCTATCCGATGTTGGCCTCCTATATCGGAAGTTACAATCATCCGGTCTACCACCGGTTTTTCCTCTCCGGCGGGCGGGGGGGTACGATGCGCCTCATGGCCCGCATGTTTTTTCCCTCGGCGCCTTTCTTTCTGCTCGCCGCCGCGTTTTGGAGGGGCATTGTCCCGCGGGGTGTTTACACCCTACTGATCTCAGCCGCGGTTTCGGCGGCCGGGCCGGCCATTCTCATTTCGAGGACGTTTCCCGTCCGGTACGCGGTGTTCATCGCTGCCTTGACCGCCGCCTGCGCCGCCTGTCTCGCGGGCGCCCTCATTGATCGTCTTCGGGCGCGACTGGAGGGCGGGGGAGGGTTTCCCGCCCGCCTCGCACTGCCGGTGGCGTGGATAGTCGTTTTCACCCTCGCCGTTCTTCCCACGCATCTGGACAATCGCCTCAAGCGTGCGTTCAGGACCGCCGGAAAAACCGCAATTCTCCGCGAGCGGGTGTATCGCATGAGTCCGGTCTCGCGTTTTCAGGCCGGATGGAGCGGCCTCCTGCCGGAGGGGGCGAGGCCGATGACTTTCTACCGGCCCGAGAAGCTATTCGCCGTAACCCGGGGATGGCTCCCGGTGGTCGCCATCGAGAGCCCCGCGCTGACGGCTCTGTTCCTGCGCGAATCCGATGGCCCGAAGGTGGAGAGGGCGCTTTTAAAGATGGGGATCACCCACGTCTATTTCGGATCTCCGCTCGTCCCGCCGGGATTTCCGCTGGACGCCCGGCCATTTGCCTCTCATCTGCGAAAACGCCCGCCGCTCTGGCGGGAAAGTGGAATCGAGATGTATGCCCTTTCCTCCGGAAAAAAGTGAAAGGGAATAGAAGGAAAGGAAGGAGCGTTTTCAGGACAGATGCGGCATTCGTTTTTGTGGTTTCGCTGGAAAAGAGGGGCCGCGTGTGCTACGGACGGTCAGGGCTCAAAAAATCACGCTCATTGTGCTCGCGGCGGTGGCGCTTCAGTTTTGTGGCGTCCCCGCGCTGGCCGCAGCACCCAGGGCCGACCTCTGGCCGCGCTGGCAGGCTAACGACCCGGGATCGAAGGTCCGGGTGGACCATTCCGAGTGGGCGAAATTTCTCGAGAAATTTCTTGTCGAGGAAAAGGACGGAATCAACCGCGTCGCCTACGGCGCAGTGGGAGTTGAGGACCTCCGCCGCCTCGGGACCTACATCGCCCTCCTCGCCGCCGCGCCCGTGAGCCGCCTCCGGCGGGACGAGCAATTCGCCTACTGGATTAACCTATATAACGCACTGACGGTAAAAGTGATCCTTGACCACTATCCGGTCGCGTCGATCCTGGAGGTGAACATATCCCCCGGTTGGTTCACTTTTGGCCCCTGGGATAAAAAACTCCTCGTTGTCGAAGGGGAAAAAATCAGCCTCAACGACATCGAACACCGCATCCTCCGGCCCATCTGGCGCGACCCGCGGATTCACTACGCGGTAAATTGCGCTTCGCTGGGCTGCCCGAATCTCGCCCCCGTCCCGTGGACGGCCGGGCGGGCGGGGGAGATGCTCGACGAGGCGGCGAGGGCCTACGTCAACCATCCGCGCGGAGCGCGGTTCGGCGGCTGGGGGCTGATCGTCTCGAGCATTTTCCACTGGTATCAAGCCGACTTTGGCGGCACCGAGGCCGGCGTCATCCGCCACCTGAGAAAATACGCCGCCCCGGCGCTGGCCGATCGTCTCGGACGAGCGGAGAGAATCCACAACCACGGTTATGACTGGCGCCTCAACCTCGCGCGGACCGGCGGAGCGCCCAAGAAGGTGAACTGATTTTCGAGGCGGACGATCCGGCTCCTCTCTGAAAATGACAGGGAGGGCTACTTCGGTTGACCTTCGCGATGGTTACCCTTTACATTCGTGTAGCTGAGTTTTCACCTCGTTGATTGTGAATCGGCCCGATGGCCGGGGAGTGGAGGAATGAAACAAATCGCGCACTGGTACTTATCCTCCATCGGCGCCAAGCTGGTGATGGCCGTGACGGGCGTGCTTCTTTTCGGGTTCGTTCTCGGTCATATGACGGGCAATTTGCTGATGTTCGCCGGGCCGGATGCGATGAACGCCTACGCCCACTTTTTACAAGAGAAAGGAATGCTGCTTTGGGCCGTCCGGGCGGGGCTCCTCGCTATTTTCGCGGTCCATGTCGTCTCGGCCATGCGGGTTCACCGCCAGAACCGGGCCGCGCGGCCCGAACCCTACGCGGTCTCGAGCTATCTGGTCACGACCTACGCCGCGCGCACGATTTTCGTCAGCGGGCTCATCGTCCTGGCGTTCGTGATTTACCACCTCCTTCACTACACCCTCGGCGTGACGAACCCCGAGTTTTTGAGGATGCTCGACCCCCAGGGCCGGCGGGACGTCTACGGAATGGTGATCACCGGCTTCACGAACCGTGTCGTCGCCTTGAGCTACATCGTCGCGATGCTCCTTCTTTCCTCGCATCTGAGTCACGGGCTCACCAGCTTGTTCCAGACGATTGGCTTGCACGGGCCGAGGTTCAAGCCCCTCGTGAACAAGGTCGGCCCTGCGGTGGCCATCGTGATTTTTATCGGCTTCGCATCGATTCCCCTGGCCGTACTGTCGGGCAGGCTAAACTAAACCCGAGGAGGCACGCCGTATGAAACTGGACGCGAAAATCCCCTCGGGGCCGATGGCCGGGAAGTGGGAGAAACGCAAGTTCGAGGGCAAGCTGGTCAACCCGTCGAACAAGCGCAAGTACAACATCATCGTAGTCGGCTCGGGTCTCGCCGGCGGCGGCGCGGCGGCCTCGCTTGGCGAGTTGGGCTACAACGTGGATTGCTTCTGTTTTCAGGACAGCTCCCGGCGCGCCCATTCCATCGCCGCCCAGGGCGGAATCAACGCCGCCAAGAACTACCAGAACGACGGCGACAGCGTATATCGCCTTTTCTACGACACGGTGAAGGGCGGCGACTTTCGCTCGCGCGAGGCGAACGTCCATCGCCTCGCCGAGGTAAGCGCCGCGATCATCGACCAGTGCGTGGCGATGGGCGTGCCCTTCGCCCGGGAGTACGGCGGCACGCTGGCGAACCGCTCCTTCGGCGGAGCCCAGGTTTCGCGGACATTTTACGCGCGGGGCCAGACCGGCCAGCAGCTCCTCCTCGGCGTTTACTCCGCCCTGAGCCGCCAGATCGGAGCGGGGCAGGTGAGGATGCACCCGCGCACCGAAATGCTCGACCTCGTTGTTGTCAATGGCCACGCCAAGGGCATCGTCACCCGCGACCTTGTCACAGGCAAGATCGAATCCTGGGCGGCCGACGCCGTTGTCCTGGCGACCGGCGGCTACGGCCCGGTGTTTTATCTCTCCACCAACGCCGTGGGCAACAATGTGACGGCGGCCTACCGCGCCCATAAAAAAGGCGCGCTCTTCGCCAACCCCTGTTACACCCAGATTCACCCGACCTGCATTCCCTTGAGCGGCGACCATCAATCGAAGCTGACGCTGATGAGCGAGTCCCTCCGCAATGACGGGCGCATCTGGGTGCCCAAAAAACAGGGCGACACCCGCGCTCCGGGCGAAATTCCCGATGCCGAGCGCGACTACTACCTCGAGCGCATGTACCCGAGCTTCGGCAACCTCGCCCCGAGGGACATCTCCTCGCGGGCGGCCAAGCGCGCCTGCGACGAGGGCCGGGGCGTGGGCCCGGGCAGGTTGGGCGTCTACCTCGACTTCAGGGACGCTCTCTCCCGCCTGGGCGAAGACACCATCCGCCAGCGCTACGGCAACCTTTTCGACATGTACGAGCGCATCACGGGCGAGAACGCCTATAGCATGCCCATGCGGATCTATCCGGCCATCCACTACACCATGGGCGGCCTCTGGGTGGATTACGACCTGATGAGCAACGTGCCCGGCCTCTACGTGCTGGGCGAGGCCAACTTCTCCGACCACGGGGCGAACCGCCTCGGCGCCAGCGCCCTGATGCAGGGCCTCGCCGACGGCTGCTTCGTCATTCCCTACACCATCGCCGAATACCTGGCCGACACGGCACCGGGCGAGGTGGGAACCGACCACGAGGAATTCAAAAAATCCCAGAACGAAGTAAGCGACCGGATCCGGACGCTACTCTCGGTTAACGGGAAACGGTCGGTCACCTCTTTCCACCGCGAACTCGGTCTCCTGATGTGGGAGAAATGCGGCATGGCCCGCAACAAGGAGGGTCTCAAGTCGGCGCTCGAGATGATACCCGCCCTCCGGGAGGAGTTCTGGGAGAATGTCAAAGTCACTGGAAGCGGCAACGACCTGAACAGCGAGCTCGAAAGGGCGGGCCGGGTAGCCGACTTTCTCGAGTTCGGTGAACTTCTCGTCACCGATGCGCTCACCCGCGAGGAGTCCTGCGGCGGCCATTTCCGCGAGGAGTACCAGACCGAGGAAGGCGAGGCCATGCGCGACGACGAAAACTTCTCCTTCGTCGGCGCCTGGGAATACACCGGGGAGACCCCTATCCTTCACAAGGAAAACCTCGAGTTCGAGGAAGTGCATCTTGCCGTGAGGAGCTATAAATAATGAACTTGACCTTGCGCATCTGGAGGCAAAAGCACGCCCGGGACAAGGGCAGGTTCGAGACCTACGAAATGAAGGGCGTCAGCCCCGACATGTCGTTTCTCGAGATGCTCGACGTCCTGAGCGACTCTCTCGTCGAAAAAGGCGAGGATGCCCTCACCTTCGACAACGATTGCCGCGAGGGCATCTGCGGCATGTGCTCGCTCACCATCAACGGCGTCCCGCACGGCCCCGACCAGGGGGGTACCGTCTGCCAGCTCCACATGCGGCGCTACAAGGAGGGCGACACGATCACCATCGAGCCCTGGCGGGTCTCGCCCTTCCCGGTCCTGAAGGACCTGGCCGTGGACCGCTCCGCCTTCGACCGGATTATCCAGGCGGGCGGCTACATCACCACCAACGCGGGTAGCGCGGTGGACGCGAACGCCATCCTGGTCCCCAATGCGGACGCCGAAACCGCCATGGACGCGGCCGCCTGCATCGGCTGCGGCGCCTGCGCGGCCTCTTGCCCGAACGGCTCGGCCATGCTCTTCGTGGCGGCCAAGGTGTCCCACCTCGCCCATCTGCCCCAGGGAGAGCCCGAGCGCGCCCAGCGGGTTTTGAGCATGGTGAGTCAGATGGACGAGGAAGGGTTCGGCAACTGCACCAACCATTCCGAGTGCGAGGCCGTCTGCCCCAAGGAAATCAACGTGAGCCACATCGCCAAGATCAACCGGGAGTTCATCCGCGCCGCCGTGAAAAGTATTTTCTAAGACAAGAGAGAGAACGGACTATGAGGATTCGTTACTTCGGTCTTTTTTTCGTGGCGGCCCTGCTCGCCGCGTTTTTGCTTCCGTCCTCGGCATCGGCGGCCGAATGGAAACCCTATAGCCGGGACGCGTATATTCAGTCCAAAAGCGCGGGCAAGACCGTACTCGTCGCTGTTCACGCCGACTGGTGATCGACCTGCCGGAGGCAGTTGCCTCTGCTCGAAAGCCTGGTCAAGGAAAAATCGTTCGAGAACGCCGTGGCCTACCGGGTAGATTTCGACACTGACAAGAAATTCCTGAGCGAGCACCGCGTCCGGTGGCAGAGCACCCTGATCGTCTTCAAGGGCAAAAAGGAAGTGGGCCGCTCCACCGCCGAGCTCGACAAAAACTCCATCCGCAAGCTCTTCTCAAGAGGCCTTTAGGGGCGCGGGGTTATTCCCCCTCTACTCCCGCACCTTCCCAAAGCCTCCGCCACCGCTCCGCCTCCTCGCGGATCTGGTGGTGAGCGATGATCCCCTTCTCGGTGACGTAGCAGGTGATCAGATCGCCGGGGACTGTCTCGAAGATGACGTTCTCGCAAATATCGCCAGAGCCGGGCCAGACCTCCTCGCCCGGGCCTCTTTCCAGGACGACATCCGCCGCGGTCAGCCGGCCGCTGATCTTGAAGGTGTCGGCGACGACGGCGCAGGGTTTTCCGAAGCGGCGGGCGGCCAGCGCCGCCGGGAGGCTGCCCACCTTGTTGACGGCGGCGGTGTCGCGGCAGATCGTGTCGGCGCCGATCAGCAGGGCGTCCGCCTCCCGCATGAACAGGCCCACCTCGGCGTCGGTGACGCAGCGCGCCTCGCGGCCCGCTTCCCTGAGCTGCTCGACCGTCCGCCTGCCCTCGAGCAGGGGCCTCGACTCGGCGACGATGATCTCGCAGCCCTCCGGCGCGGCGGTTTTCAGCGCCTCCTCGACCGACGAGGAGTAGCTGAGGGTGATTGCGCGCTCCGCGTCCCGGAGTACGGTTCCCGCCGCCCCGGCCATGCGTCCGGCGTGTGAGGCGAGGCGGGCTTTCATGGAATCGGCGATCTCACGGCCGAGGGCGCCCAGCCTGCTGGCCGGCTCCGATTTCAGGCGCTCTCGCAAATCGGCGTAAAACATGAGCGCCCAGTTGCCGGGAGCGGCCATCGAGGGGCGGAGGCCGTCGATCCTCCGGACCATTTCCAAAATTTCCGGCGGGGGGGCGACCGCCTGGTTATCCTTCTGGTTATCCGAGACGGCGGCGCAGGCCTCCGCCATCAGGTCGAGACCCAACACTGCCAGCTGAGCGGCTCCCGAGGATTTGTCCCCGGCGATTTTCAAGGCCACCCGCTCAATCGCCTCGCTATCACGGCTCATCGCGCTTGTGCCCTCCTTGATCGTTTCGGGGGCCGATGATATCCCAGTTGAAGTATCCATCCCATTTAACACGGCATCATATCAAGAGGAGTTCCGCGATGGCGCTTGCCCCCGAGCACGTGAATCCCGAGAGCATCCGAACGGCCTATCCCTCGGCCTGGCCGCAGTATCCCTACAACGAGGCGCCGCCCACCCCCGAGCAGTCCGAGGTGCGCTATTCAATCCATTCCGAGTTGGCGCATCGCCTTCGCGTCCGGGACGGGATCGAGCTGGCCTACGATGTATTTCGTCCCTTTGCGCCGGGCGAGAAATTTCCCGCCCTGTTGTCATGGTCGCCCTATACGCGCCAGCTCCAGGGGACCCTCGCTCCCCTCGGTCAGAACGAGGCGGGCCTGACCGAGTTCTGGGTCCCCCGCGGCTACGCACAGGTGATCGCCGACGTGCGCGGCTCGAACGACTCGAGCGGCGCGTGGGATAACTTTGGCCCCGAGGAGCAGCTCGACCTCGCCGAGATGATCGAGTTCATCGCCGGACAGCCCTGGTGCAACGGCAAGGTGGGGATGGTGGGTTGCTCCTACTTCGGGATGAGCCAGCTCCTCGCC
>JAVEPB010000027.1 GCA_030922375.1 bacterium
CGAAGGGCTATAAAACGAACTAGGCGTTTTCCCGATCGGGAAATTTCGCCGATTAGATTCTCATGACATCGACCCGGCCCCCCGGAGGGTATTCCACCGCTCCGGGGGGCCTGTTATCGGAGGCGGTTCGGCTTCCGGCCGGAAAGGGCGGTGATGCACAAGTTTTTTAGTGTGGCCTGGGCCTGGATACGGTTTATTTTCGCGCCCGAGGCGGTTCGCCGCCGCGATCTGTCCTCCGGTTTCCAGCGGGAAAACCTCGCGGTCTGGTTCTTCCTGACCGCCCTGTTTTTTTTCTATCAATTCGCGATGGCGGGCAGGACCTACAACCTCTACCTGCCCTATGAAATCGCCTGGGAGTGGCAGAAGGTCGTCTTTCCGGTTCTCGAGGTCTGGCTCGCCGCTCTGATCTGGCTCTTCGTATCGAGTCTTTGCCTGCTTCCGAAGGCGACGGCGCTGCTCTCCTGCCTCGTGTTCGCCTTCTACTTTCTCTACGGCGCGGCGAACAGGGCCCCCGTGGATTTCGGGTTGGGTTTCGGCGAAGTCATCGTCTACGTATTGTCCCCGCTCCTTTCGGCCGGGCAGGAAAAAACGCTGTCGGCGATCTGGGAGACTGTTCATTTCCCCGGCCTTTCGATCTATGCGTTCCATTTTTACCTGCCGTTCTACGTGGTTTTCACCGCTCTCCTGACCTTTATTTTCTACCCGTCGCGGGCCGGCGCCCCGGTGAAGCGGCCTTCATGGGTGGACCTCATCCTGTGCGCGTGCGTGGTGGTCTTCACGGTGGAATACATCATGAATTTCGCCGACCGGGGGGACCGGGAGGGCACCGTTCTCTGGCCGGACGTATTCATGGGGACGATTGCGATCGTTGTTTCGATCGAGATGTGCCGGAGGATTCTGGGCTGGGTGCTGCCCCTGCTGGGTGTGTTTTTCTTTCTTTACGCGATGTTCGGCAACTACTTCCCGGGCCGCCTCCTCCACAAGGGATTTTCCTATAACGAGGTCGTCGGTTTTATTTACGGAACCGCCGGCGTTTTCGGCGTCATCGCGAACGTTTACGCCAGCTACGTGTTCCTGTTCATCCTCTTCGGGGTGTTCCTCGAGAAAACCAAGGTGGGCGATGTTTTCGTGGACCTCTCCTACGCCCTCGTGGGCCGGCTCCGGGGCGGGGCGGCGAAGGCGTCGGTCGTCTCGAGCGGCCTGGTGGGTTCGGTGGTGGGCAGCGGCGCGGCCAACATCGTCATCACCGGGACTTTCACGATCCCGCTGATGAAGCGCGCGGGTTACAAGGCCCACTATGCGGCGGCGGTCGAGGCGGTCTCCTCGATCGGCGGCCACCTACTCCCCCCGGTGATGGGCTCCGCGGCTTTCCTCGTTGCCGCGTTCACCGAGACCGACTACGGCTGGATCGCGCTGATCTCCCTCGTCCCCGCGCTGATGTACTACTTCGCGGTCTATATGTCGGTTCATTTCCGCTCAGGCATGGACGGAATCCACGGGCTGCCCAAGGAAGAGCTCCCCGAGCTCATGCCTCTTTTGAAAAAAGACGGCTATCTGCTGCTCCCGGTGGTGCTCCTCATCCTCCGGCTGATCATCGGGCGCTCCCCGTTCGACGCGGCGCTTTGGGCGATTATTCTGGCGATGGTGCTGGGTTTCTTCCGCCACGACACGCGCCTGATCGCTTTTCCGCCGATCATCGCGAACCTTCTGGGAGTCCCCGATTGGAACACGTCCTCGGACAGGCTCGAGTTCCGCGCCGCCCGGCACCGCAAGGAGCTGGTGGACTCGGGAAAAAGCCCCGGTGAGGCCGATGACGGGGCGGCCGCATTTCTCACAGCGGCGAAGGCCGAGCCGCCGGGCGGTTTTTTGGTGGAGAACTGGCCGATCCTCGCCGGGGCGGGGGTTCTCGCCGTCCTGCCGGTGATGGGCTTCGGTTTCTTCGAGTCGATTTTTTGGGCGGTCACCGCGATGATAGTGCTCGCCTCGCCGAGGGTGATGGACGGGCTCGAGCAGGGGGCGATCAACTCCCTCATCATCGGGGTGACGGCCGGGGTGATGGGGATTGTGCTCGCCGGGGTCTCGATGCCCGGCCTGGGGATCAAGTTCTCGGCGATTATCCTGGGCTACGCGAACTTCCTGGACAGCGCCCTCGGAATCACCGGGACCGCGCTGCCGGTAGCCATCCTGCTGTGCGCCATGGCGAGCTACATCATGGGAATGGGGATGACGATTACGGCGAGTTACGTACTGCTTTCGATTCTCGCGGTGCCCGCGCTGGTCGAACTCGGGGTTCCCCTGCTCAGCGCCCACCTCATGATTCTCTGGCTGAGCCAGGACGCTTCGCTTACCCCGCCCTTCGCGCTGGGCGCTTTCATCGCGGCGGGCATCGCCGGGGCCGATCCGATGCGCACGGGCTTCTCCTCGCTCAAGCTGGCGAAGGCGCTCTACATCGTACCTTTCCTGATGGCGTACACCCCGATCCTGATCGACAAGGATGCGTCCTGGATCTCGATTGGCATCATCTGGGCCTCGGGTTTCATGGGCTTTTTCTGCACTTCGGCGGCGCTCGAGGGGTATATGCGGCGTAATTTACTGATGTGGGAGAGAATTGCTCTCGCCCTGGCGGGGGCGCTTATGTTCTTCTACGTGACCTGGATGAAGGTCGCCGGGACCATCATCATGGCGGTCATGGTCGGCCTCCAGTATCTTTTGGGAGAAAAAACCACAGCCTCCCAGCTCCGCGCGGAGAGCAACCCTTCGCCATAATCCCATTGTTTTCCTTGTATTAGCCGCAATACCCCGGTTCCGAATTGACACGGCGGGCCCTTCTGTGCGGAAATAGCGATATTAATAATATTTTTTTATCGATTGCTTCCACTGTCCGCCCGGCAACCAGGCTCTGATTGTCCTTGCCCCGGCGCGCCGGCGCGCGGGGATGAAAAGGGAGGGTCCAGCGTGAACAAGTTCAGCGACAAGCGAGAGCACGCCCGCTACAACCTTTCCGCCTCGGCGCTCATGTCGGCGTTCTCGGATGCCCCGCTCGATGTCAAGGACATCAGCGCCGGAGGATTCAGGGTCGTGGTTCCCAAAGAGCCCCAGGGCCATGAAGCGGGCAGGTTCTCGATCCATCTTCCCAATCTACACCTGGGAGAATTCCTGGGCCGGGTGGCGTGGGCGCTCGAGAACCCGACCCGTCCGCCCTCGTGGACCATCGGCGTTTCGATGGACGTCCATGGGGGAGACGCCTCCCGCCTGAGAGAAGAGCTCCTGGCCGCCACGAATACGGTGGATTAGCCTCTAGGCACCGTTCAGGAGGAGCGGCCCGTCGGCCGTGCGCTTTTTCTGGTGGAAGACCGGGGCGCCGAGGTCGTCCAGCTCGAAGACGTGAAAGACGTGATGACCGTTGTAGTCGAGCACGCGCAGGTCATCCTCCTGGTGCAGGTCCCCCATCACCATCCCGAACTTCGGCCCGTAGCGCTCTCGCACCAGGGCGATGGGCACTTCGTAGGCGATATAGCGGTCGATGCCCTTGGCGGCGAGCTTGCCGGCCAGCGCCGGGTCGTCGAGAGAGTAATAAGTCGTCAGCGCCAGAATTGGCCCCGAGCCAGTGAAAAAAATGCCTGCCTTCATGACGCACCTCCCCGGTTTCGACGAAATCAGTGTGAGGAAATCGGCGCGGGGTGGGCTCCGTAAGGAGCCCCTCCATAAGGTGGCTCCGTATAGAGCCCCCTTGTCTATAATTTGGGAGTCGGGCGAGGCGCCCGCAATCGGAATCAGGCGGCTTGGGGCTGGGGGGCGCCGGTCTGGCGGGTTTCCCTCTCGTCGATGAGGTAGACGATCGCCGCCGCCTGGACGCAGAGATAGGCGGCCAGCGCGAAGGCGAGGTCGTAGCTTCCCGTGACGTCAAAAATATAGCCGCTCAGCCAGGCGCTCAGGCCCGCTCCGAGCTGGTGGCTTACCGAGATCAGCCCGAAGAGCACGCCCACGTTCCGGGCCCCGAAGAAATCCCCCGTCAGCGCCGAGGTGAGCGGCACCGTCGCGATCCACGAGAGACCGACTATCATCGGGGTCGCCCACACCGTCAGGTCGTTTTTGAAGAAAATAAAAAGCAGAAAGCCCGAACAGCGGACCAGGTAGACCAGGCTGAGCGGTATCTTGCGCCCATATTTGTCCGAGAGTGGCCCGGTGACCAGGACCCCGACCGTGTTCAGCGCTCCGCCCACGGCGAAGGCCGTCGCCGCCACGGCGGGCGAGAAACCCATGTCACTCGCGAAGGGGATCCAGTGAACGGCGATGACCGTCACCGTGAAGCCGCAAGTGAAAAAGCTCGAGAGCAGGAGGACGAAGGGCTTTTTGTGGAGGCACTGCACCCAGGGCAGATCGTATGGGACGACGCGGGCCGGGCCCTTTTTCCCGCCGGCCGGGGCGTCCGCCGAGGTGAGGCCGATGTCCTCCGGGCGGTTTCTGATCGTGAAAAAGCACACCGGGACGATGACGGCGAGCACGGCCGCGCCCGACCAGAAGAACGTCGAGCGCCACCCCATCGCGGCGAGCATGAGCGCGAGGACGGGGATGACCAACAGCTGACCGAGGCTTGATCCACTCGCCGCGACGGAGAAGGCGAGCCCTCGCCGCTCCTCGAACCACCGCGAGAGCAGGGGGGTGACGGCGGTCGGGCTGTTCCCGAGGCCCGACATTCCCAGGACGATTCCGTAGAAAAAGTAGACGCCCCAGATCGAGTGAATCTGGCTCATTCCGAAGATGGAGAGCCCGGTCATGGCGACGCCGGCGGTGATGATCGTCCGCGAGCCGAAGCGGTTGATCAACAGCCCGCCGACGGGCTGGGAGATCCCGAAGAGGATCAGCGAGAGTGCCACCGGCAGCGAGAGCATCGCCCGGCTCATGTCCAGCTCTTCGAGAATCGGCTTGAAAAACACGCCGAAGGACTGGCGCAGCGAACCCCCGAACAGGCGGAATAAAAACACCGCCGCCAGGATGTACCAGCCGTAGTAGATGCCCCTCGGGGCGGTTTTCTCGCCGCTCATCCGCGTTTTCCCGATCGAATCAATGAAAGAGAAAGTATTTCGGACTCTTGCCCTGTCCGCGAGCGGCGCATTGTGGGGGCAGTGGACCCCGGAGCGCAAGCGGGGGAGGCCTACCTCCCGTATTTCCCCCAGCCCTTGAGATGGCCGCGGATGTAGCAGATCTGGCCGACGTGGGAGATGTGGTCCCCGAAGAAGCGGCCGAGGATGGCGCCGACCCGGATGCGGGCGTCCCGGAGGAAATCATCCACCTCCTCGTCCAGGTTTTCGGGGGTGAGGCCGGAGAGGCACTCCCGGGTCTTTGGGCGGACGGCGGCGAAATAGCCCAGAAGATCCTCCCCGCGGGGGCGGAAGGCGGCGACTCGCTCCAGGGTGTGGCCGGCGCCGGTGTCGCCGGGGTCCTCGGGGAGGCCGAAGCGCCCGTGCCAATCGCCCTCGGTCCAGACCTGGGGGCGGCCCGCGATATGGGCGAAGCTCCTGTCCTCGAAGCGGGTCATGTGCCACATGAGCCATCCGGCGGGGTTGTCGTTCGGTCCGGGCTGATGGCTCAGGTCCTCGTCCGTGAGTTCGCCGATGGCGCTTTCCACCTGGATGGCGTAGGCGTCCAGGCGCTCGAGAATGATCGCGGCAGCGTCCATGACTCTATCCTTTCTTTTCCGGAATGGCGCAAAAACCCTGGGCCTCGATGCGGAAGGCGTTGTTGAACTTCGAGCGGAAATTCTCGAGCGCGATCACCCCGGCCAGCTCGACCATCTCCTCGACGCTGAACTCTTCTCGCGCCGCCGCGAAGGCCGCGTCGGTGACTTCGAGGTCGGTCCGCGTCATCCGCTCGGCCATCTCGATCGCGGCGCGCTCGCGGTCGGTGAAGCGAGGGTCGGAGGCGAAGCTGTCGAGCGCCGCGATCTTATCGAGCGTGACGCCCTCTTTCATCCCACGGGACGAATGGATGTCCATTCAGAACGGGCACCCGTTGATCGAGGCGACGCGCACGTTGACGAGGGCCTTGAGGTCCCCGCCGAGCAGGCCCGATTCGTCCACCCCCCGCTGGAGCAGGCCGAGCCCGCGCATGATGGTGGGCCGGATGCCGTAGACTCTCGATGTGTTGAATACGAAACCGTCGTTTTCGATCTGGTGCGCGAACATCTCCCTCGCGAGAGGGTCCTCGGGCGCGTCGGGCAGTTCGGGGACGCGGGGCATGCGCGGGTCTCCTTTTTGTTAGAGACGAAAAAATTGTCCGGGGCCTAGAGCCATCTCCTGACGCGGCTCCGGTAGGCGTTGTATTCATCGCCGAAGAGGCGCTCGAGGGTCTCCTCCTCGGGCAGGATGAAATATTTCTGAACGATCAGGGCAAAAACGAGCCCCGAGAGCATCACCGGCGTCTTGACCAGCAGCCAGCCGATCCCCGCCAGGAGCAGCGCCATCCCCAGGTACATCGGGTTGCGCGAGAGGCGCATGGGGCCATCGGTGACGAGTGTAGTTGGCGTCTCCTCGGGCTTGTGGGTGGTGCCCCGCTGCTCGAAGGCCTGGACCGCCTTGATCAGCATCCAGGCGCCCATCCCGGTCGGCAGCACCCCTAACATCCGGAAACCCCCGCCCACCGGCGGCCCGGAGGGGAGCTGGGAGTCTAGCACAAGCCCCCCGAGCAGACAGAGCAGCGCGATCAGCGGCGGCCGTTTCATCAGCAAATCGATCACGGGCGATCCTCCTGAATTTCTGTCAAAATTTCCGCCGAAATTTTCACTCAAACGCCCCTGGCCACGAGATCCACCCCGTCGGTGTCCATGATCTCACAGTCGATGAAGTCGCCGGGGGCGGCATCGGTTTCGTGCAGGAAAACCTCGCCGTCCACCTCGGGCGCCTGGTGGCGGGTGCGCCCTCTCAAGAGCCCCTCGGCGGTCATGCCCTCGACGAGGACCTCGGTCCGCCCGCCGATCAGCGCCTCGTTCGCATCGGCCTGTATCCCCTCCTGAAGCGCGAGCAGCCGGGCGAGGCGCTCGCGGGCGATCTCCCGGGGGACGGGGTCCGGAAGCCGGGCCGCGATCGAGCCATCCTCGGGCGAGAAGGCGAACGCCCCGAGCCGGGTGAAGCGCACCTCGGCGGTGAAATTGAGCAGGGCGTTGAAGTCTTCCTCGCTCTCCCCCGGAAACCCGACGAGCATCGTCGTCCGGAGCGCGCAGCCGGGCACCCTCCGTCGCATTCGCTCGATGAGCGCGCGCGTCCCCGCCTCGTCTATCCCCCGCCGCATCGCGGTCAATACGGAAGTCGCGATGTGCTGAAGGGGCATGTCGATGTATTCCACCACCTTGGGCAGATCGCGGATGGCGTCGAGGAGCTCGCCGGTCACCCCGCGCGGGTAGTTGTAGAGAATGCGGATCCAGCGCAGCCCCTCGACCTCGTTCAGCCGCTCGAGAAGGCCGGCCAGCGAGAGGTCTCCGCCGAGATCGGTGCCGTAGCTGGTGATCTCCTGGGCGAGGAGATTCACCTCCCTCACCCCGGCGGCGGCGAGGGCCTCGGCCTCCTCGGTAATATGCTCCGCCGGGCGTGAGCGGAACCGGCCCCTGAACCGGGGGATGACGCAAAAGGTGCAGGGTCTCGAGCAACCCTCGGCGACCTTGAGATAGGCGCTCGGGCCGGGCTCTGAGAGAAGCCTCGGAAGCCGCCGGCTGTAGTCCATGAGGGTGTCCGAGAACGCCTCGCGGGCGGGCGGCGCTCCCCCCGGCGCCTCGGCCAGGAGTTCCGCGATGCGGTCGTACTCCCGCGTGCCGAGAAAAAGATCTACCTCGGGGAGACTCTGGGCCAACTCCCCCCGGTAACGCTCGGCCAGGCAGCCCGCGACGACGAGGGATTCGAGAGGCCCCTCTTCCTTGAGACGGGCGAGATCGAGGATGGCGTCGACCGACTCGCGCTTGGCGTCCTCGATGAAGCCGCAGGTGTTGACGATGGCGACCCGGGCCTCCCGGGCGTCGGCCACGAGCCGGTAGCCCGCCCGGACGAGGGCGGCGAGCATGATCTCGCTGTCCACGGTGTTTTTCGCGCAGCCCAGCGAAACGAGGGCGGCGGCGGGGGCGCCTTGCACAGGCGCGGGCGCCTCCCGGCTGACGAGGGGCATCTCGGAAATGTCCCTGATCTGAAGCATCTCGCCGCTCATCCCTCGCCTCCTGCGGGCGGTGGGGCGGGCGGCGGGGCGGTCGGCGGGGCGAGAGGCGGGGCCCCCGGGTCGAGGTGCCATTCGTCTCGCGGGCGGTTGAAGTAGCGAATGGCCACCTCGGGCGCCTCCTCGCCGAGGATGTCGAGCAGCCGGGTCATCCCCACGGCCCCGCCGGTTTCGCCCTCCTCCTCGCCCAGCGTTTCGAGGTAGAGTTCCGGGTCGATGCACAGGTTTTTCATCTGGAGAACGTGGACCCCGGTGCGGCCGCAAAAATCGAGCAGCGCCTCCACCTCGGCCTCCCGGTCGGTAACGCCGGGGAAGACGAGATAGTTGAGCTGGGTGTAGAGCCCGGCCCCGGCCGCCGCCCGGACCGAGTCCTCCACCTCGCCGAAACCGTAGGTCTCCGGCCGGTAGTAGTCATGGTATCTGCCGGGGATGACGCTGTTCGCGCTGATGCGGACGCTCTCGAGCCCCGCTTCGGCGAGCCGGGGGAGCCACTCCGGGCGGCTGCCGTTGGTGTTGAGGTGAAGGGTGCCCCGATCGGTCCTCTCGCGGATGAGGCGGCAGGCCCGCTCGATGACGGCGGCCTGAAGGATCGGCTCGCCCTCGCAGCCCTGCCCGAAGCTGGCCACGGCTTTTTCCGCCCCCTCGAGGTGGGCGCAGGCGATCTCGGCCAGTTCCTCGGGCGAGGGGACGAACTCGATCCGCTCGTGGCTCGCCGGGAACAACTCGTCGGTCTGCAGCGAGATGCAGCCGCGGCAGTCGGCGTTACAGAGCGGCGCGATGGGAAGGCCCATCTCCCAGCGCCCGGCAAAAAAATTCTTGGCCGCGAAGCAGTGAAACTCCGTGGCGCACCGATCGAGGTGGGCGATCAGTCTGTTGTTGGGAAATCTGCTTTTCATTTCGGCCAGCCGGCCGGGCAGGCTCCGGTCGTCGTACGCCTCGGGCGCCCAGCGCGGGCAGTCGTCCACCTGGACCGCCGCGCAGACGAACCCGCCGGACTCAGGGTCGAGGCCCATCGCCGTGTAGGCCCAGAGAGGCAGCGTCTCGGCTCCCCCGGTCCGCTCGGTGAAGGGCACGAGGGTGCGCATCCACCCCGGGGCCGGAAAGGTGCAGGCCGCTTGGGGGGTCTCGGGCCCATCTCCCCAATCGGCCTCATCGATGGTGACGAGTTCGTCGGCCTCGGGATCTCCGCCGACGGGCAGGTGGCCCGGCATCGTGAAAAACCGGCTTCCCTCCGGCAGGGGGGAGAGTTCCCCGGGATCGGGGGCGACGGCTTCGGGGCCGAGGGCGCCGACCATCTGGAGATCGGGGTGCTCGAAGAGCTGGCCCCGGGAATCGGCCATTACCATGAGGGGGATCATGAGAGAGCGATGCCCTCCGCTTCTCGGTGGGGCTAGCGGACCGCGATAAAGCCGGTGTAGCGCGGCGTGTTGTGGCGCTGCCGGAACAGCTTGAGCGACTGCCGCACCCCATCGAGCTGGGTGTACATCCGCTTCCCCACGCCCGAGGTTATTCGTTTGGCCTCGAGTTGGCGGCCGATGGCGGCGAGGCGGTCGTGGGCGTCCCGGAGGAGTCTTCTCTCCAGGCGATTGAGGCCGATCTGGCGGCGCTCGATCTGTTTCTCGACCGCCGTCAGGTGAGAGAGCGTGTCCTTGTGCTCGCGCACGAGAGCGGTGTGGTTGCGGTCGGTGAGCAGGCGGCTAAAAATATCGCCGCCGGCCTCGCCGATGGCGCTGGCCCCTTTACCGATCCCGCTGACCCCGGCCCGCACCCCCCGGAAGGGGAGGCTCAGGGTTTCGTCCATATTCTTGGCGGCGGATTTTCCGCAACCCGCGAAAGCCGCCGCCGAGACGGCGAGCGCGAGTAAAATTATCCATTGGCGGCGAGCGTTCATCGAGGTTCCTCTTTCTGAATCGGGTCTGTCCGCGGTCCGGGGGCGATCATGTATCTTCATGAAAACCCGGCGGATACGGCCTTGACCAGGGAAACTATCAGATGCGCCGGGGTTGATCCAACCGGGCTCGCTTCCAGGCCCCGTTTCCCGGTCCCTGCTTGGTGTGGACAACCTCGGGCCCGGCGTGAATATACTTCATTGAAGTTCGGCGGGTCCGCCGGGGCACGGTCCGGCTCCCGGTTCCCGCAATTCGGGCCCTTTCGGGGCGGTTCCACCGTAATCAAAAGGAGTTTCAAGTGTGGCGCGATGAGAGTCTCGCCCGCGTTCCCCTCGTGAAGTCGGAGACCGAGCGTCTCTCGTCTCTCTGGAGAGGGTTCGGCGAGGAGGAATGGAATCGGGAAACATTTTGTCCCGGCTGGACGGCGGCGCACGCCATCAGCCACGTCACCACCGGCGGGGATTTTTACGGCAACAGCATTCGCCGCGCCATCGACGGGCTCCCCTCCGAGCCGCCCTACGGGAAGGACTCCAAGGAGTTCTGGGCCATCCGGAAGGTGAAGGGCGACGAGCTGATGGCCCTGCCGCGCGGGGAGATGATGGACATCTTCGATTTCTCCGCGGCGAAGCTCCAAATAGAACTCGAGCGGATCACGGACGGCGACCTCGACAAGCTCGGCTACCATCCCAGGGGGCTGAACGACATCAAGGCCTGGATCGGCATGCGTCTCGTCGAGCTCGTCGTCCACGACTGGGACGTCCGCCGAGGCCTGGACACTGACTCTCGGGTGACGCCCCAGGGCGTCGAGGGCATGATCGTTTTTATGCCCGGTTTCGTCGTGCGGCTCTTCAACCTGCGGGACAAACAGCCCTTCGCGGGGCGCTTTCATTTCCGCTCGGCCGGGCCGGACCTGGAATGGACACTCGAGGTCGATGGCGAGAAGGCGGCAGCCTCGCCGGAAATTTCGGGCGAATATCAAGCCACCATCGAGGCCGACGGCGAGGCGCACCTGCTTCTTCCCTATGGCCGCCTGAACCGGGACGAGGCCGAGGCGGAGGACAGGCTACGGGTCGAGGGCGATCTTTCCCTGGCCGACAAATTGCTGGAAATCGTCTATACCAAGTACTGATGCGGCGCGGCGCGGGCCGCGGGAGGTTGTGGCCGGGATGTCGGGCGAGCGGATATTGGTGGTCGATGACGAGGAGCGGATGCTCCAGCTTCTGGACAAGCTCCTCACCGGCGAGGGCTACGAGGTCCGAACGGCCTCGAACGCGGGCGATGCGCTCCGCATCCTCGGAGAGACGGACTACAACCTCGTCATCTCCGACGTGCGCATGCCCGGAATGGACGGCATGTCGCTTCTTCGCTCCCTGAGCGAGCAGGGCAGCGCCGCCGCCGTGATCATGATGACCGCCTACGCCTCGGTGACCGCCGCGGTCGAGGCCATTCAGGCGGGCGCATTCGACTACCTGACCAAACCCTTCAAGATCGACGAGATGCTCCTCGCCGTGCGCCAATCCCTCGAGACGCACCACCTGCGCCGCGAGGTCAAGTCCCTGCGCGAGGAGGTACACGCCCGCTACGGGCTCGACAACATCATCGGCAAGAGCAAGGCGATCACCCAGGTTTTCGACATGGTGAAGCGCATCGCCAAGACCCAGAGCACGATCCTCATCGAGGGAAAGAGCGGCACCGGCAAGGAGCTTGTCGCCAAGGCGCTGCACTTTCACAGCAAACGGAACGAGATGCCCTTTGTCGCCGTGAACTGCAGCGCCATCCCCGAGACCCTGATGGAGAGCGAACTCTTCGGCCACACCAAGGGCTCGTTCACCGGCGCCGTATCGAACCACAAGGGGCTGTTCGAGGAGGCCGACGGCGGTACGCTCTTCCTCGACGAGGTGGGCGAGGTGCCCACGTCGATTCAGGTGAAAATGCTCCGCGCCCTCCAGGAGCGCGAGATCCGCCGCATCGGGGGCAGGGAGAATATCTCTATCGACGTGCGCGTCATCGCGGCGACGAACCGCAACCTCGAGGAGATGGTCAAGGAGGGAACCTTCCGCGAGGATCTCTACTACCGGCTCAACGTGATCCCCATCCTCTTGCCCGAGCTCAGGGAGCGCTCCGAGGACGTGATTTTGCTGGCCGATCATTTCGTCCGGAAATTTTGCGGCCAAAACGGCGTGCCGGTGAAGAAAATCTCCAAGACGGCGCTTGAGCGCCTCATGGAATACCGTTGGCCGGGAAACGTGCGCGAACTCGAAAACGTGATCGAGCGGACGGTGGCGCTCTCGGAGGGCGAGGTCATCGACTTGGACGACATTCCGCCCACTATCAACGGCGGAGGCGGGTCCGTCCCCCGCATCGGTTCCGACATGAGCCTCGATGAGATCGAGCGCCTGCACATCGAGTCGGTCCTCCGGCGCGTCGGGGGCCACCAGATTCGCGCCTCGGGTGTTCTCGGAATCGACCGCCGCACCCTCTACCGCAAACTGATAAAATACGGGCTCAAGCCGGCCTCGGAAGATCGGGACAGCGCCGTGAAGTGAGGCCGGTCCCGCCGCCGCTTGAATCCCGGTCGAATGCACCGGTTGAATATAGGGGACCCGAGATGACCGATACTCCCGGCCCGCTTCCCCCCGAGGCGCTCAGGTGGGTGTTCGAGCCCGCGGGGGCCCTGCCCATAGATGGCGGGAAGCTCTCGAAGGAAACCTTCATCGGCCAAGAGCGCGCGGAGCGCGCCCTGGCTTTCGGCCTCCGGATGAGTTCCAACGAGTTCAATCTCTACGTCTCCGGCCCTCCGGGCACGGGCAAATACACCATGTGCCGTTCCTATTGCGAGCGGCTGGCCTGCGAAAACCCGGTGCCGGATTCCATCGCTTTCGTTCACAATTTCGCCGACTCCGACCGGCCCGTCTGGCTCACCTTCCCGGCCGGGGCCGCCTGCGGGTTCCGCGACGACATGGACGCCCTCTTGGCCGAGCTTCGGGAGGTCATCCCCAAGACCTTCGAGGGCGAGGCACACGAGGAGGCGCGCAAGAAAATCGTCGAGGAAATCCACGGGCGCCAAAGAGAAACACTTAACGCGCTCGAGGAGACGGCCCGGGAGGCCGGCTTCGGCATCCAGATGACACAGTCCGGGATGAACGTCACCCCGCTGATCGACGGAGAGCCAGCGACCCCGGAAGGCTTCGAAAAGCTCCCCGAGGCGGAGCGGAAAAGATACGAGGAAAACCGGATTACCCTGGCCGGTCCGATCTCGGATTTCGTCAAGGAGACGCGCACTCTCGAAAGAGAGGTTCGAAGCCGGATGCGGGAACTGGACAAGGAGATCGCCCTCCTCGCCGTGAGGGGGCCGGTGGATGAGCTGCGGGAAAAATACGGAGAGAACGAAAAGACGCTTTCCTACCTCAACATGGTGGAGGAGCACATCCTGGGCCATCTCGCGGACTTTCAGCACCCCGACGAGCAGCCTCAGACCGCCGCCGCGATGATGATGCGGCCGCCCAAGGATGAAAATCCTTTCCGCGTCTACGAAGTGAGCGTCGTGGTCGATAACTCGGGCCTCAAGTGCGCCCCGGTCGTCTACGAGTCGAATCCGAATTTCAACAATCTCTTCGGGCGGATCGAGCGGCGGGCCCATTTCGGCACCTACACCACCGACTTCACCCTCGTTCGCGCCGGCTCGATGATTCAGGCCAGCGGCGGTTTTATGATCCTCAACGCCCTCGATGTCCTGACTAACCCCGGCGTCTGGCCCGCCCTCAAGCGGGCCATCCGGACCCGCTGCGTGCGGATCGAGGATCTGGGCGAGACCTTCGGCTGGAGCCAGGGCACCATCAAGCCCGAGCCCGTCCCGGTGAATGTGAAGGTGATTCTCATGGGCAGCCCGATGATCTACTACCTCCTGCTCCGGCACGACGAGGACTTCGGCAAGCTCTTCAAGGTGAAGGCCGACTTCAGTTCCGATATCAAGCGCACCCCCGAGAGCCTCCGCGATTTTAGGGCCTTCATCGATTTTCACCGGCTAGAGGACGGCCTCCTCCCCTTTGGCGAGCGCGCGGTGGCGCGGGTGCTCGAGGCGAGCGCGCGTCTGGTCGCCGATCAGGCAAGGCTTTCGGCCCAGTTCGGCGAGCTCCGGGAGCTCCTGCTCGAAGCCGACCACTGGGCCAGGGAGGAGGGAGCCGGAGAAGTCGAGGAGAAGCACGTCACTCGGGCCGAGGACGAAAAGCGGTTTCGGGCCAATCTGCTCGACGAGCGGCTGCGCGATCAGATCGTCGTGGGAAAGGTCTTTATCGTTGTGGTGGGGGCCGTCGCCGTACATATCAAGGGGGTGGCCGTACTCCGGGTGGGGGGTTTCTGCTTCGGCAAGCCCTCGCGCATCACCGCCCGGACCTTCATGGGGGATCGGGGGGTGATCAACATCGAGCGCGAGAGCAAGCTCTCGGGCAACATCCACGACAAGGGGGTGCTCATCCTCCAGGGTTATCTCGGGGCGACTTACGCGCTTGCGCGGCCCCTCGCGCTTTCGGCGAGCATCACCTTCGAGCAAAACTACGGCGGGGTGGACGGCGACAGCGCCTCATCGACCGAGCTTTACGCCCTCCTGAGCAGCCTCGCGGAGCTTCCCATCAGACAGGGCCTCGCCGTCACAGGCTCGGTCAACCAGCGCGGCGAGATACAGCCGATCGGCGGGGTGAACGAGAAGATCGAGGGCTTCTTCGAGGTGTGCAGGGAGATGGGCGCCCTCACCGGAGAACAGGGCGTCCTCATCCCGCATCAGAACGTGAAAAACCTCATGCTGCGCGATGAGGTGATCGAGGCGGTCCGGGAGGGGAAATTCGGCATCTATCCGATCCGCACCGTGGACGAGGGCATCTCGGTCCTCACCGGGGTGGACGCCGGCGAGAGGGACCCCGGGACCGGCGCGTTTCCCGAGGGCTCGGTCCACGGCCTCGTCGCCGCCAAGCTCGAGCGGATGTACGAGGACCTGCGCCGCCTCGGCAAGAAAAAAGACGATGACGAAGAAGACGCGGAAGAGTAAAAATCTTCCGAAGCGGGGCTGCCCACCCCGCCCTACCCCCCGACCCCCCCACCGAGGCAACTGGGGAGGTAGGAGTCCCTTCGGCCCGGCTAGTGGTCTCCTCAAGGGAGACCACTACCTCACATTCCCGTAAAACCGCGCGAGCCTTTTGGGCGGGACGCCCAGGGCGTAGAGGATGCTGAGCCCCCACCAGAGATAAAAACACCGCCACTTTCCCCAGACCTCGATGCGCCTGCCGCTGGTGGTGATGGGCGGCTCGATCAGGACGACGTCTCCCATCCCGCGCAGCCGGGCGCTGAAGTCCCAATCCTCGAACAGGGGAAGCTCTGAGTACCCCCCCAGTTTCTCGAACACATCCCGCCGCACGAAGATGGCCTGATCCCCGAAGAACAGTTTCCAGACGCGCGACCTGACGTTGGCGCTCAGACTGATGAAGCGGCTGAACCTGTCGCTTCTGTCGAAGCGGTGCGTGAAGCCGCCTCCCGCGGCTGTGGGAGGCCGCATCGCCTCCTCGATGAGCGCGAGGGCGCCGGGCGGTAGGAGCGTGTCGCAGTGGAGGAAGAGAATAATTTCCCCCTTCGCGGCCGCCGCGCCGGCGTTCATCTGGGAGGCCCGGCCGGGCGGCGCGGAGACGAGCCGGGCGCGCCGCCCGGCGGTTTCGGCTGTGCCGTCCCGGCTTCCGCCGTCCGAGACGATCACCTCGCGCTCACCCGGCTGGGATTCGAGCGAATCGAGGAAAACACCCAGCCTCTCGGCTTCGTTCAGCGCCGGAACCACGATGGAGATCATGAATTTCCCCCTCCGGAGAGGGTTCTCGGGGTGCCACTTATCCGCCCCAATCCGGGGCGTCTATGGGGCGAATTGCCGCACACGGCACCCACCCCGGCCCAGAGCCGCCGCCTACGATCGGGTAAAGCAAATAATATCAACAATATAGGCTTGTCGGGTTTTCCCTGTGCTCTGGCTGTGCTCTGGCACATGAATTGCCTCTGAGTAGGGTAGAGAAGTGGGCCTAATACAGCTTCCGGGAGGAATTGCGATGGAGATAAGAAAAATCCTCGCCCCCATCGACTTTTCGGGGCGCAGCCTCGAGGAGCTCAGGTGGGCCACCACGATGGCCAATATATTCGGGGCCAAACTCATCACCCTCCACGTCGTTCCCCCTGAAACGGTGGAAGTATACGCCAGGGAAGGGAAGGACTGGGATTCCATGCGGGCCGAAACCTCAGCAAAGGCGCAGTCGCTGGTCGAGGAGACCGTCCGGGAAATCGGCCTCGCCGGGCTGGAGCACGAGGAGCATATCGTCGCAGGCGATCCCCACAAGGAGATACTCCACGCGATTCGCCTCCACGATATCGATTTCGTCGTGATAGCGACGCATGGGCGGCGGGGAATCTCCCACACCCTGATGGGCAGCGTTGTGGAGAAGCTCGTGGCGGTGTCTCCGGTGCCCATGCTCACGCTGAGCGAGGCATCGCTTGCCAAGGCGATTGTCTAACGGGCGATTCGTATCGCCGAAGGAGGAGAAAATGTTCGAAAAAATTCTGGTTCCCCTGGACGGGTCTAAGCTCGCCGAGGAGACGCTCGAGGAAGTCCGTAGAATCGCCGCTTTCCACGACTCCGAGGTCACCCTCCTCCGGGTGGTTTTCGCGCTGGTGTTTCCGGGTGTGGACCCGACCGAGGCCCAGATCAAAGTGACCGAAGAGGCCGAAGTCTACCTCGAAAAAGTCAGGACGGAGCTCAAGGCGGACGGGGTCAAGGCGCTAACCGCTGTGCGGTACGGGTTTCCGGCCGAGGAGATACTGGACCACCTGACGCGCGGTGACTTCGATCTTCTGGCAATGGCGACCCACGGGAGGACGGGTCCCGCCCGCCTCGTGATGGGGAGCGTGGCCGAAAAAGTTCTCCGGGGGGCCGGCGTTCCGGTTCTCCTGTTCCGGGCCGCCGGGAAACGGGCCGGAGAAACGAAGCATCCGGCTTCAGCCGCGTGAGCAAAGGAAAGGAGGCAGCCATGGGAAAGTTTGAGCCGAAAAAAATTCTGGTGCCGGTCGATTTTTCCGAGTTCAGCCGGGAGGCGCTGATTTCCGCCGCAGAGATCGCCGATCTTCGGGGTGCGAAGCTCACCGTGGTGCACATCATGGTCGAGCCCCAGTCATCGGTTCCCTACGAGGTGTATATCGACTGGAAGAAGGTCAAGGAAGATATCCAGACGGACGCCGAAAAGTTGCTCGACGATATGATGCTGAAGGCCTGCGTATCGGAGAAGGCCGAAAAGTGTCTTGTCTGGGGCGAGCCCGCCACGGTCATCAACGAGACGGCCGAGAGGGGGGATTTCGACCTGATCGTCATGGCGACGCACGGGCGAACCGGCCTGACACGCCTCTTCATGGGCAGCGTCGCCGAAAACGTAATCCGCCACGCGCATTGCCCCGTATTGGTGATGCGAAACCCCGATTAGCCCGCCACAGGGGGTCATTCGCCTCTCTTGAAAGGCGGGCGGCCCCCGGCGCGGTTTTTCCTTGATTTCCCTGTCCGATCTTCCGTATGATCATCTTCCTTCCAAATCTATATGATTTTGAAGGCTTTTTTGGATTCTGGCGGTCCGAGTGCCTTGGTGGCTCTTGGACCTCCCCGGCGGTTTTCGGGGTGTCGGATAATCGCGAATTGTTGACCGGAGGGGAAACCAGGTGGATTTGAAGCGTCTGCGCCAGCGCTGGCCGGCAGGGCTCCTTTTCGCGGCCGTTTTTACGCTCATCCTGATCTCCTATGCCCCGGCCAGCACTCCGAGCCGCCTGCCGGACCTGACGGAGGAGCAGACCCGGGCCGTCCGGCTCCTCCGCGAGACGGTCGCGCAGGTCGAGGAAAACTACGTCTCCCTCCCCAACCTCGCCAAGGCCTTCGGCGCGGGTCTCAAGGGCCTTCAGCGGGCCGTCGGGAAAGAGCGCCTGGAAGTCATCCGCAAGGACGCTGGCCGGTTTGCCCTGAGGAGCGGGGACGAGGAGATGGCGGTGCGCTTCGGCGGCCGGGGCCCCGAAGTGCTTTCCGCCATGGAGGAGGCCTACCGCTTCGCCATGTCGAAAGCGGCGGCAGGCCGCGGAGAAGGCGCCGATCTCAAGGCGATGTATCTCTCGTTGGGGGCGATGCTCAATTCCCTGGACCCGTTCAGCGCGTTTTTGCCGCCCGAGGTTTTCCGCGAGATGCAGGTGGAGACCACGGGGCGCTACGGCGGGCTGGGGATTACAATCACCGCGCGCGACAAAAAGATCACCATCGTCTCCCCGATCGAGGAAACCCCGGCCTACGAGGCGGGGCTCAAGCCCGAAGACGTTATTTCGCTGGTCAACGGAGAGTCCACCCAAGGATGGTCGCTCACCGAGGCGGTGATGAAAATGCGCGGCCCGCCGGGCACGGCCGTGCGGCTGGGCATTTCGCGCAAGGGGTGGCCGGCCCCGAGGGAGTTTGTCGTGGTCCGGGCCATCATTCAGATTCGGAGCGTGAAGGCCCGCGTGATGAAAGGCGATGTCGGCTACATCCGCCTATCCGCGTTTCACGAGCGGACCTCCGACGAGATGGGAGCGGCGATGCGGCGCCTCCGCGACGCCGGGGCCCGGAGCCTGATTCTCGATCTGAGGAATAACCCGGGCGGCCTCCTTCGCCAGTCGGTCCGAGTGGCGGAGCGCTTCCTTCCGCAGAGGAGCATGGTGGTCTTCACGCGAGGCCGCCACCGGAGCCAGACCATGTATTTCCGCACCCATGGAACCGGGGTCTGGTCCAGGAAACCGCTGATCGTTCTCGTGAACCGGGGAAGCGCGAGTGCCTCGGAGATCGTGGCCGGCGCCATCAAGGATCTGGATCGCGGCCTGTTGATAGGCCGAAAAACTTTCGGCAAGGGATCGGTGCAGACCATTATCCCCATCAGCGGTGGATCCGGGATCCGCATGACGACGGCCAAGTACTACACGCCCCTGGGCGTCGAGATTCACGGAAAGGGGATCAGCCCCGACATCGAGGCGGGACCGCCCCCGAATCCGGAGAAAAAAGATCAGGCCAAGGCCAAGGCCCCGAAGCCTAGTAAACAGCCCCGCAAGCTGCCCAAAAGTCTCGATGACCCCACCTTCGGGGACGACGACGATGCCCTGCAGCTGGCGCTTCGCACCCTCAAGAAAACCAAAAGCGCAGTCGTCGAAGTGCTTCGCCTCACCGCCCTTCAGGTTCAGTCCCGGATGGCCCGACGGGCGAGAGGAATCTCTCAAGCCCAGGTGCCGGGCGGGCAGAGCCTCCGGCCCTGACGGCCGGTACCCTTCTAAATTTCCGCGTTGTACCTCTCAATTACTTATTTAGATGAGTAACCTTGATTATTTTAGGAATATTTATTATCCTTCGGGCTAGTGGAGATTATCGGAATATCATAGTAAAATGTCGTTTTGTGAAGTAAAGTGGAGAACCCATGGTCCGGATGGTCGATTTAGTAAAAGACAATGATGACCGGAAGCGGAATTCAGGGAAGCCGGCGGCTCCTCCCCCGAAAAGCCAGGATGGCGACACGGGCGGGGTTTCGTTTGTCGCGGCTGCCTCCTCGACCGGGTCTCCCGCCCAGGCCTCCCCGGTTTCCAAGATCAGAAAGTCGGTCATCCAGGGGACAGCCGGCGGCGGAAAAAGCCTGAGCACACCGACGAGCCTGGGCGCCAAGGCCAAATATTGTCCTTACCTGGGCTCCGGACCGCTCCGCTGGCGGACACCCGCCACCCCCTCGCCGAAGCGGTGAAAGCGCTTGAACGTGCCCGAAAAAAGGGTACATTGAAGGTATTGATCGCGCCCTGAGGCGCCCGTCAGAAAATTGAGCCGAGGGGCGAGCCCGAAACAGCTCCACGCCCGAGGGCTGTTTCATCGAGAAGGATTCGGAGAATGTCCCGGCGCTTTGTGTCTGCCTGCTTGAGGGCGCTCTTGCTGGCCGCGCTCCTGGCGGCGTCCACCTGGGCGGCTCAGGCCGACCGGTCTCAATCCCCGGACGAGCGCAGGCGGAGCCGCCTCATCGCACATATCAAGAGACTCGAGCGCTCCTCCGATTGGCTGATCGTGCGAAAGCTGTACTCGAGCGATCGGGCGCGCCAGCTCGAGGGTTTTGAGAACTGTCCCTACTCCGAGATGGAGTGGCCCTGGTACCTCTCCTCGGGTCATCTCGAAAACTATGCGTTCACGGCGGACTTTATACCGGTGAACATGGATGGCGATCCGGAGGTCGAGACGCTGATCGTCGTTCAGTCGGATTCGGGAGAGGTGAATTTCGCCACCTTCTGTCTCGTGGATGACGAGAAGCGGGGGGGCACACCGCTTTCGTCCTACAGCGAAATCAGCCACCGGAAACCGCTCACTTTCCAGCTCGTGGATTTAACGGCGGACGGGGGCAGCGAGATTATCATCCATGCCAAGGACGACCGGGCGGGCCGGTTCGTCGATTCCGTTCGAATTATCAAACCCAACGGGAAACGGCAGTTCGATCTGGTTTGGGTCGGCCGCCTCCGGGGGCGGTTCGTTTGGCTGCCGGTGAATGATAAGACCAAGAACCGCGCCATCACCCGGAACGAAATACTGAAGGCAAGGATGCGGCTGAGCTTCAACGGAGACGGAAATCCCGCGACGATCATCCTGAAGGGTGAGCGTGAGTTCGAAAACGAAATCCGATATAAAAACCGGACAATCCGCCAGTCGGACCGGAAGGTCTCCTTCGAGGAGCACTGGCACTGGGATAAAAAACTATTTCGGTTTTTGCGCGATCCGGATTTCGAATAACACCTGAATTTCCGGATGAACGCCGGTTGGCCCGAGGCCAGGCGTATCCTCCCGAAAATTTCCCCGGTTCATTGCGAATGGATTCGGTAAATTGACCCTGCCTCGCCCCGTAATGCTGATAGTGCTCGATGGTTGGGGGCTCGGGGACTCGCCCGTCCACAACGCCGTCGCCATCGCCCGCACCCCCACGATGGACGGACTCCTCGCGGAGCGGCCTCATACGCGCCTTAGGACCTGCGGGCGCGCGGTGGGGCTGCCCGATGGCCAGATGGGCAACTCCGAGGTGGGCCACCTCAACCTCGGCGCGGGCCGGATCGTGAATCAGGATATCGTCCGGATCGATCGGTCGATCGAGGACGATTCTTTTTATGAAAACGCCGCGCTTCTCGGCGCCGTCCGCGCGGCCCGGGCCGAAGGCGGCGCCCTTCACATCATCGGCCTCGTATCGGACGGCGGGGTCCACAGCCGCCAGGACCACGGCGTCGCCGTCGCCCGGCTTGCGCGCCGGGAGGGGATGGACCGCATTTACGCCCATGCCTACATGGACGGACGGGACACCCCGCCGAGGGCGGGTCTGGGGTACATCGAGAAATTCGCCGCCGATCTCGGCCGGGACGCCGGCGCGAGGGTCGCCACCGTCTCGGGGCGCTATTACGCCATGGACCGCGACCGGCGCTGGGAGAGGACCAAACGCGCCTACGTCGCGATGGTCTCCGGCGAGGGGATCTCGTGCGCGGACGCTCCCTCGGCGCTCCGGGATTCGTACGCCGGCGACGTAACCGACGAATTCGTCGAGCCCCGTGTGATCAGGGAAGGCGGCGCGCCCCTTGGCCCGATTCGGGACGGCGACGCGGTTATTTGCTTTAATTTCAGGTCCGACCGCGCCCGCCAGATCACCCTCGCGCTGACGGCGGAGCGCTTCGATGGTTTCGAGAGAGACCCCCGCCCGCGGGTTCACTACGCCTGCATGACCGAATACGCCGAATCGTTCGGCCTGCCGGTGGCCTTTCCTCCTGTTGAGATGACGGGGCTTTTTTGTCATGCCCTCGCCGCGGCGGGCAAAACCTCGCTGCGGATCGCCGAAACGGAGAAATATCCTCACGTCACCTATTTTTTCAACGGCGGCGTCGAGGAGCCGCCCAACGGCGAGCGGCGCGAGCTGGTGCCCTCACCGAAGGTGGCGACCTACGATCTTCAGCCCGAGATGAGCGCCGAGGGCGTCACCCGGGCGGCGCTCGCCGCGATAGCGGAGGGCGCCGACGACGCCATCATCCTCAACTTCGCCAATCCCGACATGGTGGGCCACACCGGAGTGGAGGCGGCCGCCGTCCGGGCGGTGGAGACGGTGGACGCCTGTCTGGGGCGTATCCTCGAGGCGCTCGATCGGGCGGGGGGCGCCGCCGTCGTCACGGCCGATCACGGCAACTGCGAGGTGATGTGGGATGAGGAAAACGAGTGCCCCCACACCGCCCACTCCCTGAACGACACCCCGTGTGTCGTGGCCGCGCCTGGATTTGGTGGGCCGCTCCGGGGCGGCGGGGCGCTTTGCGATGTGGCCCCGACCCTGCTCGGCCTGATGGGCGTCGGCCAGCCGCCCGAGATGACGGGCCGGGACCTGAGGAAACCGTGATCCCCGGTCCGCCGCTCATAGCCCGGGAGTTGAGATTCCGGGAGTGGAGATTTCGGGAATTGAGAATGGGGATGGAGATTTAAATGGCGAATTTGATCAAAACGGGGCAGGACTTCGAAAACCTCCGGGAAATGTTCCTGAAGGAAATAGAGGGTCTGACCGATGCGCAGCTGGACTGGGACGACGCCTCCGAGGAGTGGTCCCTGTGGAGCATTCGCCGCCAGATCAGCCACGTCGCGCTCGCCTATTTTTTCTGGCTGTCGAAGGCCTGGGGGAAAATCCTGTGGCCCGCCGATCCTCCCGCCGACCCGGTGGATTTCTCCAAGGCCGGCGTCTACGATCGGAGGCTCGACGAGGAGAAGTTCTGGCGGCTCGAGGATCTCGTGCCCAAGCTCGAGGAGGCTTTCGCCCTGGCCGCCCGCGCGATCGCGGGCAGAAGCGACGAAGAGCAGAATCGCCTCGTCCTCGAAAGAAAGTTCAAGCCAGGTCTGATGATGGGCGAGTCCGATCTGCCGGTCTACCGCTTTTGGGCATTTGCCGGAACTTTTCACATGGACGGCCTGGAGCAGGACCCGGAGGAGGAGACGGCGTTTACATTTTCCCTGGCCGGGATGGCCCGCCATCTCTACTGGGAGGGGCTCACCCACCTCAGGACCGTCCAGCGCCTCAAGGCGGCCCAGGGTCTCGCCCTCGCCGTTCAGATTGAGCGAGAGGGGTATTTGATCGATCCGTTTTTTTGGGGACCGGGCGATGCGCCTCCATTTTAGATTTTTGCGCTTTTGCTTCGAAAGGAGAATTTCATGGCGCCGCCGGTCGAGCTGGGCCTGATACTTTCCCTCACCGTCCGGGGGCTTTTCATCGGCAGCTACGAGAAAATGCGCGAGGCGGCGCTTGAGGCCGAGCGGATGGGGTTTCACTCCCTCTGGCAGTGCGATCACTTCTTCTCGGTCAATCCGAAGGCCTACGCCGAAATTTCGGGCAAGGGAGACCCTGATGCCGATCAGTCGGGCGCCGACCAGTCGGGCGCCGACTCCGGCCCGGTGACGATCCCTCTCCTCGACAGCTGGGTGGCGGCCTCGGCGCTCTCGCGCGACACGACGACCATCCGCCTCGGGCATCTGGTCAACGCCGTGGGCTACCGCCCCCCCGCCCTTCTCGGGCGGATGGCGGCGACGCTCGATGTCATCAGCGGCGGCCGCCTCGAGTTCGGCATCGGAGCGGGCTGGCTCGCGCCCGAGTACGCCGCCTACGGATATCCGTTTCCGAAACCCTCGGAGCGCATCGCCCAGCTCGCCGAGGCCGTCCAGCTCATCCGCCGGATGTGGACCGATCCGGCCCCGGGTTTTCAGGGCGAATACTTCCGGATCGAAAACGCCTACTGCGACCCCCCTCCGCTCCAAGAGCCCGCGCCGCCGGTCTGGATCGGCGGGGAGGGCGACAAGATCCTCGAGGTGGCGGCCCGGCACGCCGACGGATTCAACTCCCGGTGGTGGCCCCCCGAGCGGTTCGCCCGGCGGATACCGGAGCTGGCCGAAATCCGCCGGGAGGCGGGCCTGGACCCGGACCTCTTCCGCTCTTCGGTCATGCTGATGCTCATTCCCGAGCGGAACTCGGCCGACGCCGAGGCCGAGCGGAAGAATTTCGCCGTCGTTCCCGACTCGGGGGTAATCGCGGGTGCGCCCGAGGAATGCGCCGCGCGGCTTGAGGAATACGTAAAAGCGGGCGTCAGGCGGATTCTCGTGACGATCCCGGACGTGGATAAAAAACCGCACCGGCTTCAACTGGCCGGAGAGGAAATCCTGCCCGCCCTGCGGGGGTTCTAGCCGGGCGGACGGTAGGGTCCGGCGCCCCCTCTGCTTAGCCCGAAACCGGAATCCGTCGCTGGGTTATCATTATCCTGGCCGGAGCGGGTTGATCGGGGGATGCGTTTATCAATAAAATCATTTTTCGGGAACATTTTCGAATCGGGAGACGCGATGGCGATTGGCAATAATACCCCGAGCGTGATTTTCGCGGCGAAAGAAGAGTTCATGATCCGCATCATCCGCGACATGCTCCGGGGATGCGACATCACTACGGTCGGCACGAACACCGTGATCAAGGACGCCATCGCCGACATCCGCGCCCACGCGAAAAAATGGGATATTTTCCTGATCGACGGGAATTTCCCCGAAGCGTTCGACTCGGTCGAGGGAATCCGCAAGGAGTTCGGGCCGCACCTGAAGATCCTCCTCCTGATGTCCACGCCCACCAAGGAGGATGTGGTCCGGGCCCATCAGGTGGGCGTCGACGATTTCATCGTCCTGCCCTGCTCGCCGGTCGATTTCGAAGCCAAGCTCAATCACATCATGGGCAAGGAAGTCGCCGCCAAAAAAGATTCCAAAACAGCCGTTGTCTACCGCAAGAAGTAGCGCCGCTTCCTCCGTTTTCGATCCAATCGTCTTTTGGCAGGGAGGTTAATCGACATGCCGGTTGCCTCCGCGCCGGGCGGCGTCGAACTTCGCTACGAGACCTCGGGAGATGGCCCCCCCCTTCTTCTGGTCAGCGGAACGGGACACGACCACACCTTCTGGTCCGGGCAGCTTTCTCTTTTCGAGCGTGAATTTCGCTGCATCGTTTTCGACAACCGGGGCGTGGGCGCGAGCAGCGTCCCCCCGCCCGGCTACCGCCTCGCCGACATGGCCGACGACGCGGCCGCCGTCCTGGACGCGGCGGGGGCCGAGGCGGCCCACGTCATGGGATTTTCGATGGGTGGCCACATCTCCCAGGAGCTTTGCCTCCGACACCCCGGTCGCGTTCTCAGCCTCGGGCTTCACCACACCTGGGCGCGCAACTGCGCCCGCCTCGGCGATTTTCAGGCGACCCGGAAGCGCATCGCCGAGCGCGGCGACATGGAAACGCTCGCCGAGTTCAGCCTGCTCGGCCTTTACTCGCACAGCTACTACGACGCGCACGCCGAGGAGATGAAAGCGAAGGCAAAGTGGCTGGCCGAAAACTCCGGTCCCCGGGAGGGGTGGATCGGTCAGCTCGAGGCCACCCTCCACGGAGACACCCTCGATCGCCTGCACCGGATCCGGGTGCCCGCCCTGGTGACCGCCTCGAGCCACGACCTCATCGTCGAGCCCCATCATGCCGAGGAGATTCATTCCCGAATCGAAGGCTCGCGGAAGATCGTTCTCGAGGGCACCGGTCACGTCGCCCTCATCGAGGCGCCCGAGGTCTTTGCCGGGCTATGCCTCGATTTTCTCCGAGAGGCCGCTCGGACGGGATAGGATATCCGCCGGGCGCGGCCCGACCTCCGTCTTTAACCCTTCCAGGGGAGGCGCTCTCGACATGCGCCGAATCCTGAACTGGCTGTTTTCGAAAATGTCGCGTGGATGGCTCGCTTATAAGGCGAGCCCCGCCTCCAAGCCGGTCCCTCCGCCACACCCCACCTTGGCGCCGAGCCCCTTCGGCGGCGCTCCGCCCGGACTGCCCATGGTCCCGGCGGGGGTGGGCGCGCTTCCCGAGGGCGAGCTCGCCCGGCGGATCGAGGTCCATGCCCGGTGGCTCGACTCGGGCGGGGCGAGCGGGGCGCGCGCGGATTTGAGGGGCGAGGCGCTCCGGTTCTCCAACCTTTTCATGGCGCGGCTCGAGCGGGCCGACCTCTCCGGCGCAGACCTCCGGAACGCCAACGTCCAGTGGGCGAATCTGAGCGGGGCGAAGCTCGAGGGGGCGAACCTCGGGGAAGCCGATCTGTTCCAGTCGAACCTGAGCGGGGCGAACCTGCGCTCGGCCAGCGCGCCGGGCGCGAGTTTTTTCCTGAGCGATTTACAGGGGGCCGGTTTGATCGGAGCGGACCTGACGGGCGCGGACTTGCGCGGAGCCAAGCTTCAGCGGGCCGATCTGACCGGGGTCGATCTGACCGGCGTCAATCTGGAGGAGGCTGAGATCGCCGGGGCCACCATCGATCGGGCCCGCCTCACCCCGGCGCAGGCTGCCGTCGCGGCGCCCGCCGCTCGGCCCCCCAGGCTCTCCGCTGGTGAACTTGAGGAAATCATCCGCGCCCACCGTGAATGGATCGAGAGCGGGACGAAAATAGGCCGCCGCGCCGAACTCGGCGGCCACGACCTCGGCGGGGCGGACCTCGCCGGAGCCTATTTAAGAAGGGCGGCGCTTCCCGGCGCGGATCTCTCGGGGGCGAATCTTGAAAAAACGGATTTTCAGGGCGGCGAGCTGGCCGGAGTCGACCTCGGCGGGGCGGACCTCGCCGGGGGGTGGCTCCTCGGGGCCGACCTCCGGAACGCTGTTCTCGACGGAGCGAACCTGGAGGGGGCGATGCTCCGCGCCGCCAAACTCCAGGGCGCGAGCCTCGCCGGTGCCCGCCTCGCCCGGTGCAACCTTCAGGGGGCGCACCTCGACGGAGCGGACCTGACCGGCGCCGACCTGACCGGCGCCGATCTCGCCCGCGCCACGTATGAGGGGGTGAAAGGCCTGGATGCGGAAGGGCTGGGTCCGAAGTCTCCAGTTTCCTGATACCTTCGGTTTCCTGATGTTTTTTCCCGGCCCCCTGACGCCTTCTTAAGGTCCTCTGTCTCCTTTTCCAGGCCTTTGATTATGGCCCCTGGATATTTCCGGATAATCCCCCTTGACGCCCGGCGTTTTCTCTATTAACTTAATGTTAAGTAGTTTGATGTTGAGTTAAACACAGTCGGAAGCTTGGGTTTCGACCTGAAAAGATGTTGGAAGTTAAAACTTGAAACTTGAAACTTGAAAGTTAACGGAGGCCGGATGGGCAGCCGCTATCGTGGTCCAAAGTCCGAGGCGCGGGCGCTGAGCGCGATCATCAATCTCGTCCGCGCCGGAGAGTCGGTGATGGGCCGGCTGAACGGGCAGTTCGCGGGCCTCGCGATCACCCAGAGCCAGTTCAGCGTCCTCGACGCGATTTTTCATCTGGGGCCGCTCTCCCAGCGCGAGTTGGGCGAGAAGATTTTCAGGACGAGCGGAAACGTCACCATGGTGGTGGACAATCTCGAGCGCGGCGGCATGGTCCGGCGCGAGCGCGACCCGGGCGACCGCCGCCGGGTGGCCGTCCGCCTCACCCCCAAGGGAAAGAAAACGATCGGAGAGTTGCTTCCCCGGCGCGTCGCCGCTATCCGCGACGAGATGGCCGCGCTGACCGCCGCCGAGCAGGACGAGCTTCGCCGCCTCTGCCGAAAGCTGGGGCGCCAGAGCGGCTGAAAGCCGGAGAATTATTTTTTCATGAAAGCCTGAAAATTCGAAAATCGATTTAAGGAGAGACTCATGCCCGAAACGGCCGCCGGCGAAACCGTCGGCCCAGATGTCGATCTGATCGAGCACTACTACGAGCGGGGATTTTCGGACGGGCTGCCCGTCGCGCCGCCGACGCCCGAAAAAGTGGCGGCGATGCTGGAGGCGCTGGGCGGGGGGGCGGACACGCTCGAGTGCCGGGTGCCGCCCCGGTGGGGGAGCCTGACCCGGGAGACCCTGGCCGTCAACGCGGTGATGGCGGGCTGTCTGCCCGGGTACGCCCCTGTCGTCCGCGCGGCGATACGGGCGCTTTGCGATCCCCATTTCAACCTGAACGGGGTACAGGCGACCACCCACATGGCCTCGCCGCTGATCGTGGTGAACGGCCCGGTTCGAAACGAGATCGGGATGAACGCCGGTTGCAACGCCTTCGGATCGGGAAACCGGGCCAACGCGACGATTGGCCGGGCGGTGCGGCTGGTGCTCCTGAACGCCGGCGGCGCCTGGCCCGGCGAACTCGACAAGAGCACGCTGGGTCATCCTGGAAAGTACACCTACTGCGTCGCCGAGAACGAGGAGATCAGCCCCTGGGCGCCCTACCACGTCGAAAAGGGCTTCGCCCCCGAGGTCAGCACGGTGTTCGCCATCGCCGCCGAGGCGCCCCACAGCGTCACCAATCATATTTCGGACGATCCCGAAGGAATACTGGAGAGCGTCTGCTCGGCGATGAGCACCATCGCCCACAACAACGCCGTCAGCAGCGGCTCGTGCGCCGTGGTGATCGGTCCCGAGCATGCGGTCACCATCGCCTCGAAGGGCTGGACGCGCCACGATGTGCGGAGTTTTCTGTGGATGAACACCAAGAACACCTTCGCCGACGTCAGCTTCTCTCACCGCTACGGAAAAATTTACAACCGCAACCTGCCGCGCTGGTACGGGCGCGAGCCGGAGGCGCGGATTCCCATCGTGCCGGGTCCCGAGAATATTCATCTTTTCGTCGTGGGCGGGGAGGCGGGCCGGTTTTCGGCTTTCATCCCCGGATGGGGGCACATGACGAACCCGGTCCTGCGGGCGATCGACGACAGCGAGCCGGCGTCGGGGCCGGTCTGCGTGGACGGCACCTGCATGCTTTAGGCGTTTTTAATAAGGAGGAATTCAGATGAACGCTTTGACGAACACCCCGGGACAAAGGGTCTACGACCCGAGAGGCGCAGTCGAGGCCGAGGCGCGGCCCATCGCTGCCAGGGCGAGCTCTCTCGAAGGGCTCAGGGTCGGCGTCCTCGACAACACGAAGTGGAACGGCCGGCGGTTTCTCGAAAAGACGCTCTCTCTTCTCGCGGCCGAGGAGGGGATGGGCGAGGTGACGTTCTATAAAAAGGAGAGTTTTTCGAAAAACGCGGCGCCCGAGTTAATCGGTCAAATCGCCGCCGAGAGCGATGTCGTCGTCACCGCTATCGGCGATTGAGGCTCGTGCACATCGTGCTGTATGCACGACGGCGTATACCTCGAACAACTCGGCGTCCCCACGGCGGTGATCGTCACCGAGACCTTTCTTCACGAGGCCCATGTCCAGCGCGCCGCGCTCGGGATGGAGGACATCGATCCGGTTGTAATCGAGCACCCTTTGAGCACCCTGTCGGACGATGAAATCGCGGCCCGCGCCGCCGCCGCCGCGCCCCAGGTGAAGCGAATCCTGACGGGAAAACCGTAGCCCCGAGTTGGGCTCCGAGCCGGGCCCTGTCAGAGGCCGTCACCCGTTATTCGGCAATTCGTACTTAAAATTCTAAAATCCTTGAAGATTATAAAAGATGAATTTCGCCTCAACGGCTCGGCTGGCTTCAATTTAATTGATATTTTACAAGTCCCTTACAAAACCATAACGCATGCGCTCAAGGGGTCGAATAAATTGGAGGGGTGGGCGTCGGTAGCCGCCCACACCGGAAGTTTTCTGCCAATTTCAGGGGTTTGAGCGATGCGGTTTACAACCAGGAAACTCGCGATTTTTTTATTGGCCGCGGCCTTGCCGCTTCTTTCCTCTTGCGGGGAGGGCGAGAAGCTTGTTATAAGCGGCAAGCTCGGAAAGGCGAACCGCCTCAACGAGCAGGTGAAAAAACTCATCCGCTCGAGGAAGTACACCAAGGCGCTTCCGCTGGCGAGGAAGGCCCTGGCCTATCGCGAAAAATCCCTCAAGCCCGATCATGCCCTGGTGCTCGAAAGCCAGGACGCTCTGGCCACCATCTACCAGGCGACGCGCCGGTACGAGAAGGCCAGCGTCCTTTTCTGGAAGAGGCTGGCGACCCTTGAGAGGACAGTCGGCCCCGGCCATATTGAAGTCGCCCACACGCTCTACAAAATGGCGCCCTCTTTCGGGAACCTGGGGGAGTTCGCCAAGGCGACCACGCTTCTTAAACGGGCGCGCGCTATCTACGAGAAGAATCTGGGCCTGGACCATGCCTTCATCGCCGACACCCTGAGACGCCAGGCCAGCGTCTATGAATTGATCGGTTTGTGGGAGGATGCCGCCCCGCTCCTCAAGGAAGCCCGGTCGATGCGGGCCAGGCTGGCCAAGCGCGCCAGGAAAAATAAAGCGGCCAAGAAGGGGTAGTTTCCGGGCCGCCGGAAATGACATTTTTTGCTGGATTTTTCATTTATAGAGACTCTACGGGGAATGATTATTCCTGCGGTTGTTCCGTAGGTTAGTTTTTTTCTCTTATAATGCGATTCGGTTCACAGCAGACGCGTTTCGTTTGACGATAACCGCAATCATCCGGCTGTTACTTGTTGCGTGGCCGGCCAAGGATTATAGCGATTCAGCTTTGAGCTAACAGAGGGGTAGCCATGCGGACAGCATCGAAGATTTTCACGTTTTTTTTTCTCGCCGTCGTTATTTCGGTTTTTACAATCTCCGGGATGGTTGCGCCGGCCCAGGCCCAGGAAACGATCGCGGAGGCGAAAAAACTCAGCGCCCGGGCGAATACCTTGCGGCATCAGCGCAAGTTCGATAAAGCCGAAGCGCTGTATAAGCGGAGCCTGAAAATCCGCACGACAGTCCTTGGTGCCGGGCATACGGAAGTCGGCCATGCGCTCTTTGAGATGGCCCCGGTGTATTTTCGCAAGAATGAATTCCATAAGGCGGAGCGTGTTTTGAAGTCGGCGCTGGCCATATATGAAAAAAATCTGGGGTCGGATCATTCTCATATCGCAAATACCCTGAGCCGGTTGGCTTATGTTTATGGAGCGAACGGAAAGAGCGCCTCCTCCATCCAGACAAGAGCCGCCGCCATGCGGAAAAGATTGGCCGGAGCGCCGACCCGAATGAAAAGAAAGGCCAAGGCGCCGACCCGGCAGAAAAGAATGGCCAAGGCGCCGGGCCGGCAGAAGAAAAGCCGGGTCGATAGGCGGTCCCAGATGGAAAAACTGGCCGGAGCGCCAATCGGGCAGGAAAGGCTGGCCGATGGGCGTACCCTGCGGGAATGGTTCGAAGGGCGGTAGTGAAGCCGGGGTTTAGCCGCCGCCGCAAGGTGAAAAATATCCCGCCGGTCGGTAGAATGGCCGCATGTCAAAACCACTTGAAGGCATCCGGGTTCTCGACCTGACGCAATATCTCGCCGGCCCGCAGGCGACGCTGTTTCTCGCCGGCATGGGGGCCGAAGTGATCCGCTTCAACAATCCGGGCGCGAAGGACCCGGTCGCCGACAGCCCGCCCTTCGTCGGCTCCAAGGGCATCTCGTTTCAAAAGCGGACTGAAGACGACATCAGTATCGCCTACCTCAAGCGCGCACGAAACAAAAAGTCAGTCACCCTGAACATCAAGGACCCGCGCGGGCGCGAGATTTTCCTCCGCCTTGTGGATGAGTCCGACATCCTCGTCGAAAACTTCGGGCCGGGTGTGACGAAACGCCTCGGCATCGACTATCCCTCCCTGAAAGAGCGCCGGCCCAGGCTCATCTACTGCGCGATCTCGGGATACGGCGCCACCGGGCCGGACGCGGATCTGAAGGGCTACGATGCGATAATCCAGGCAGCGTCCGGATTGATGGATCTGACCGGATTTCCGGACGGGCCGCCAACCAAGGCGGGCTCGGCGCTGGCCGACAGCCTTAGTGGCACTTTCGCCTTCGGCGGCATCATGACGGCGCTGTTTCACCGCGAGCGCACGGGAGAGGGCCAGTTCGTCGATATCTCGATGGCGGACTGTATGTTCTCGCTGATTTTCGATGAGCCGATGGATTGCTACGAAGAACTCGGGCTCCCCGAGCGGATGGGCAACCGCATCATGCGGCTCTCCCCGTTCAACTCCTACCCGGCGAAGGATGGCTGGCTCGTCATCGCGACGGGCACCAACATCCACTGGCGCGATCTCCTCAAGGCCATCGGGAGGGACGATCTGATCGGCGATGAGCGCTACGCCGACATGACCGGACGCCTCGAGAACAACGAGGAGATCGATGAAATCATCGTGGCCTGGACGAAAGAGCGCGATATCCAAGGGGCCGTCCGCCGTCTACGGGAGGGCGGGGTGATTTGCGGGCCGGTCCACAACATTCGGGACATTCTCGCCTGGCCCCACTTCCGCGAGCGGGGGATGATCGGCGAGCTTCCGCATCCCCGCCTCGGCGCGGTTCCGGGCGTTCACGCCCAGGGCTTCCCGTTCAAGCTAGAAAAATCCCCCGGCGGCTACGATCGCCCCGCGCCGCTCATCGGCGAACACAACGACGAAATCTACGGCAACGTGCTCGGGCTGGGTTCGGAAGAAATCGATAAGCTGAATAAGAAAGGCGTGATTTAGATTTTTTCTAATATTTTCTTGGTCCAATGCTGGCGCAAATTTGTTGGAAAACTCTCACGGCGGCATAGTTACCTGCACCTTTAAAGGGGGAAGCGAAATTGACGTAATGAATGCAACAGCCAAATCCGGGCCACCTCTCAGAAAATCAATCGAAAAAAGATACCGCGAAGAATTTTCTCGGCTCTAGAGGTGGCTATTTCCCTTTTCGCCGGTTTTCGATCAAAAATATTGATTCATAAGGTGTTATATTGCCCCGGCGAACTGGCCGCGCTTTTGTTTCGTCCACTCCGAAGGCGGCGCATGTGGTGGTATGATGCCTCGTTCCACCGACAAGGAAAGTTTCCGATAGGACAGTCACCTGGGAGATTCGGTTCATGCGCATTTGCACTTTCAGCCTGGGGGGCGACCCCCGCGTCGGGGTCCTGTTCGGCGAACAGATCGCCGACCTGACCCTTGCTTTCGCCCTCTCGCTCAAGGACGCCGATCCGGCCGAGGCCATCGAAGCCGCCGAGGAGCTTGTTGCGCCCACCTGCGAGGAGCTCCTCGAGGACTCCGAGACCACCCGCCTGATCGCCGATAGCGCCATCAAGGCCCTCCGCGCGCTCAAGCGAAAAAAACTACCACTCGCCTTCGACGGCCTTCCCGTTGTTCACGACCCGGAGAGCGTCGAGATACTTCCGCCGGTGTCGGAGGTGACGCTGTTTTGTATGGCGCGGAACTATGTCGCCCATGCCGCCGAGATGGCCAGGACGAAGATCAACGATTTTAAGGAGGAACTCCCCCTTTATTGTTTCATCAAGCCCGCCACCTGCATCAACGGCCCCTACGATCCGGTCGCCGTTTCCCGCTCGGTGAAAAGACTCGACTACGAGCTCGAACTCGGTATCGTCATCGGCCGCGGCGGGCGGAATATCCCGGCCGGGAAGGCGATGGATCACGTTGGCGGATACACGCTCATCAACGACATGAGCGATCGCGGAAATCTGAGAGTGGGCGACAATAAACGCTTCATCGACTGGTACGCGATGAAAGCCCCCGATGGCTTCGCCCCGACCGGGCCCTATATTCTTTTGAACGATGGAAAAACGGACCCTCACAAGCTCCGGCTCCGGTTGTGGGTGAACGGCGAGCTTCGCCAGAACGCCTCGACGGGAGATATGATCTGGAAGGTGGACGAGCAGGTCGCCTACCTCTCGACCATCGCGACGCTTCGCCCCGGAGACATCATCGCGACGGGCTCGCCCGCCGGCAACGCCGCCTCGTGGGGGAAATTCCTGAAGCCGGGTGATATCATCGAGGGCGAGATTTCGAAGATCGGCCGCCAGAGATACGAGATTAAGGCGGAAAAGCCGAAATACACTATTTTGTAAGCGAGGCGGTTTCGAGGGAACGGCCTCGGTGCCTCAAGGGGAGAAAACCATGAATCCGGAAATCGCGGCAGTGGGCGAGGACATTCAGAAAATCCGCGACCTCGACAGGGACCACGTCTGGCACCCGTTTCTCAATCACAACACACTCGACGAGAACCCGCTCGGCGTCATCGTCAAGGCCGACGGCTGCACCGTCACCGACGGCGAGGGCCGGGAATTCCTCGACGCGATGGCGGGCCTTTGGTGCGTCAACATCGGCTACGGGCGCAAGGAAGTCGCCGAGGCGGTCTACCGTCAGCTTCTCGAACTCCCCTACTACCCGCTCAGCCAGATCAACCTCCCGGCGGCGCGGCTCGCCGACCAGCTCGGAGACATGCTGCCCGGCGACCTCGAACGCATCTGGTTCGTGAACTCGGGCTCCGAGGCCGTGGACACCGCCATCAAAATCGCACGTGCCTGGGGCCGGACCCAGGGCGGGCGCTACAAGATCATCGCCCGGTATCAGGGCTATCACGGCGGTACCATCGGCGGCGCCAGCCTGACCGGACAGACCGCCCGCCGTGCGCCCTTCGAGCCGCTCCTGCCGGGCGTTGTCCACCTCCAGGCGCCCTATTTCTACCGCAGCGGATATTCGAGCGAGTTCGATCTCGCCGAGCGGCTGGCCGAAGATCTCGACGCCGTGATCCGCTACCAGGGCGCCGATACCGTTGCCGCCTTCATCGCCGAGCCGATTATCGGCGGCGGGGGTGTGCTCCCGCCCCCGGCGGACTATCTGAAGAAAATGCGGGAAGTCTGCACCCGCTACGGGGTGCTCATGATCATCGACGAGGTGATCACCGGGTTCGGACGCACGGGCGAGCTCTTCGCCTCGGACCTTTACGGCGTGAAGCCCGACGTGATGACGATGGCCAAGGGGCTCAGTAGCGGATACCTGCCCATCGGCGCGACGGCGGTGACGGACGAAATTTTCCAGGTGCTCAATGCCGAGGGCGAGGCGGGCTTCCAGCAAATCAACACCTACGGAGGCCACCCGGCGTCTTGCGCCGCCGCGAACAAAAATCTCGAGATCCTGCTGGAGGAGAATCTGGCGCAAAACGCGCGGGATGTCGGAAAAGGCCTGGGCGAGGCGCTGGCCCATCTGAAAGACATTCCCTGCGTGGGGGATGTCCGGGGGGTCGGGCTCATCTGGGGCGTCGAACTCATCGAGGAGAACGGCGACCCGCTGCCCACCGAGGGGACGGCGAAGGTCCTGTCCTACGTCAAGGAGGAGGGGGTCCTCATCGGTAAGAACGCCGGCATCGCCGACGGGCCCTCGAACACGCTCACCATTTCCCCGCCGCTCATATTGACCGAAGAGCAGGGCGCGACTATCGCCTCGGCCGTTGAGGCCGGGCTCAAGAAGTTCCAGGCCGAGGGTTAGCCCCCCTGTCCCGCTGATATTCCACTGATCTTCCCGCCCGCCCTTCTCTCGGGGACGGCTGGCTTGTATCTAATTGAAATTGTGTGTTTTAAGCGTGATGAATAATTTTCTACAAAAATGTTCGATACTTGACATATTATAATCGAACGATATACTTGATCCCGCTAGCTACCTGTCTTTCTTGAAATAGAGGGTTGGACATGGTTCGAATGGAAGATCTCTCGGAGCCCGAGGTCATTGGACTCAACAATTTCCCTCTTCTCAGCTTTGAGGGAAGCCCCTGGGCCGAGGGGCCCCCGCTGAGCCAGAGAAGGGCGGCTATCGTTTCGACGGCCGGGCTCCAGCGGCTGGGCGATGAGACATTCACACGGGAGTCGGGCGACTATCGTGTTATCCCGAAAGAGCTTGCCGCCTCGGATTTTTACATGAGTCACCTGTCCACCAATTTTGACCGGACGGGATTTCAGCAAGACGTCAATGTCGTCTTCCCGATCGATCGCGTGAAGGAGCTTGCGGAGGAGGGCGTCATCGGCTCCGTGGCGGATTTCCATTATTCGTTCATGGGCGCCATGCCGCCCGGGCAGATGGAGTCATCGGCCCGGCGGATGGCGGGCTTGCTCAAGGACGACGGGGTGGACGCGGTTATTCTCTGTCCCGTCTGACCGAACTGCACGCGCGCCGTCGGCGGGCTTGCCCATTATATAGAGGAAGAAGGAATCCCCACCACGCAAATCAGTCTCGTACGCCCTCACACCGAGAAGATTAATCCTCCCCGGGCGCTTTGGGTTTCGTTCGATTTCGGCCGCCCCTTCGGAGCGCCGGATGAGCCTGAATTTCAAAAAAAAGTGGTCCGGGCGGCCCTTGCATTGCTCGAGGCCGGGCAAGGCCCCGTTCTGGAGGATTTCCCGGAGGACGCTCCCGGCCCGAAAGCAGGGATGGAAGGGTGGGTCTGCCCGGTCCCCATGAGCCGCCCGGCGGAAGAAGCTCCCGATCCCACCGGTTATCTCAGCGGCGTTCTCGATGAGATGAATAACCTCCGGGTCTGGTATGATCTGGGCAAAGAGAAAAGAGGGCGGACCACCGTCGGCGTAAGCGGAATCGAGGTGGAGGCGGCCGCCCGGTTCATCGTTTCGTTTCTGGGCGATGCGCCGCCGGAGAATCCCCGCCCCGATCTCAGTGTTTTCTATGCGCTGAAACTTGCGCTCGAGGATCTTCGCGCCTACTACTTCGAATCCGCCATCAGCCAGCCCGGAAACGCCGACGGGCGCCAGGTGGCCGAGTGGTTCTGGGACGAGACCAGCGCCGGGAAGCTCTTCATGGCGCTGGAGCCCGTTCTGGCCGGGAGCGAGGACAAGATGCTCCGCTTTATGGCGGAGCGGATGCTCATCCCCAGAGCGCAGTTTCATAAAATGCCGGAGGAGGGTCACCAGCGCTTCATGGATGCGCTGGGCTCGCGCCACGATTATCGGATTCGATAGGGGAAGCGAGATGGAAACGGCATCCGGGGAGAGTGCTGCCGCCGGGGAGGCCCGCCTGGGATTCAATCTCGACGAGGAAGCCCGATACGCAGTGATGAACGCGGGCGCGCGCCTTTTCAAGGGGGCCGATCCCTTCTACCGCGCCCTCGGCCTGACCGGGGTTCAGTACAATGTCCTTCGTGTGCTCGAGGCCGCCGAGGAGTCTCTTTCCCAGCAGGAAATCGCCCGGCGAATCCTGGCCTCGCGGGCGAACGTCACGAACCTGATCGATCAACTCGAGGCCAAGGGGCTGATCCGGCGCGGCCCCTGCGAGGACCGGCGGGTGAAACGAGTCAGCCTGACGCCGGAGGCCGAGGCGCTTTTGGTGAGCAGCTACGCGGACGTTTTGGAGATCAACGCCGACATGATGGAGAATCTCACCACGGAGGAGAAGGAGACGCTCCTCGCCCTCATCCGCAAGCTCGGTAGCGGAAGCCAGGCATGGCGCCGCCGCTCATTTTGACCGAGGAGCGGAGCCTGAAGAATGAGACTAGATGGATTGAGGGAAATCGCACATCGTTCGACAAACCGCACCAGATGAGAAGGAGACCACGGTGCCCAACATCAGCATGCTCGACATCGAGGATTTAAAGAAAACGAAACTCGGGCCGTTCGTGAACAAATGCCTCAAGCACCGGGCTCCCGACCCGGCCTTCCACGCCATGCAAGGGCATAACGAGGACCTCTCGAAGGCGATGTATATCGCCTGGGGGACGGTCTTCAACACCGGAGCCGTCGATCACAAGCTCAAGGAGATCATCCGGGTCCAGCTCTCCCGGGCGGCCGACTGCAACTACTGAGGCAATGTGCGATCCGCTTCGGCGAAGCGGGACGGACTCACCGAGGAGTTGATCGACGAGGGAATCGAGAACTGGCGGGAGAGCGATAAATTCGGCGCCGCCGAGAAAATCGCCCTCGAGTACAGCGAGCTGATGCAGTTCGAGCTGGAGAAAATCGACGAGGCTTTCTACGGGCGGTTGCGCGAACATTATTCCGACGCGGAGATCGTCGAGCTCGGCGCCTTCATCGGTTTCAACGTGGGGTATCACACGTTTTTCAGGACTCTCGATTTCTACCCCATGTTCTCGCCGGACGGCCGCCTGGTGAGCCAGGAGGAATCCAGGGAAATTTACGGCTCCCGGCCGGTCTCGCACCTCAGCGGGCCGCTCGGGCGCGCCCGGGCCCTCGCCGCCGACGGGGGGGAATGAGGCCATGCCCGTCGTCGAGCCATTGCCGGAAGATCAGATCGAGGAAAAGGGTTTCGGGAAAATACTGGGCCGCTGCGAGGAGGTGGGCGCGCCCGACGCGCTGTTCGTGCGGATACTCGCCCGCGCGCCCGGCTACGCCAAGGCGCTTCACGACGCCATGCACATGTCCCATGCCGAGGGGGGCGTCGATCACAAGTTAAAGGAGATCATCCGCGTCCAGCTCGCCCGTAAGGCCGAGGACACCTACTTCGCCAACCTGCGCTCCGGGAAGGCTCTGCGCGAGGGTTTGACGGAGGAGCGCATCGAGGCGGGCTCGGGCGATTTCGAGAGCGACGCGGATTTCACACCCGCCGAAAAATGGGCGCTCCGCTACGCGCATACGATGTACCGCGAGCCGGGAAAGGTGAACAAGGAATTCTACGATGAGGGCAAAAAACACTTCAGCGAGGCGCAGATCATGGAGCTCGGCGGCTTCATCGCCCTCCATTACGGCTTGCAGGTTTTCATGCGGACCCTGAAGGCGTTTCCCCTGCACGACCCCGAAGGGAATTCTATTTTGCAGGAAGAGTCCGAAAAAATTTATGGCTCCAGGGCTGGCCGGTAGTATTTTTCTTCGCTTCATCATGGAGGTTGTCCGATGCCGCAAGAACCTCGATTGACCGCGGAAGAGCAGGAGGCATTGACCCAGCGGCTGCGCGAATGGATCCGCCAGGAGGAGGCCCGGGGGATTCCGATGGAGAATATCCTGATCTCCTGCGGGGAGTGCGGGCTGGTGGATATGGTGGATGAATTGGGCGAAGAAGAAGAACCGGCTCCGTTTGAGGAGTAAAGGCCCGCTGCGCGGTTTTTTTCGCTAGCATTTGTTTTTCAGGTTGGCCGCGCCCGATCCGGGCGTTCACGGAGGGGGTTAGCGCGCTTTCGGTGAGCCTTCGCCGACTTCATATACTTTCCGGGGAATTCCACCGGACACGACGGTGGAACTCCCCGGGAAACCATCATCGAGGGGATCGTCATGCTTACCGCCACCGCTGATATCGTGCTTCCCACTTCTGTGATCGGGTCCTTGCCGCGGCCCGCCTGGTACACCGAAAACCTGGGCAAGGAGACGTTCCTGACCGCCATGACGAATTCCCATTACCGCGGGCAATACGAGGATGCGGTCTCGGCGTTGTTGCGCGACCAGGAGTGCGCGGGCCTGGATATCGTCACCGACGGGGATTGCCACTACGACGAGGAGGTCGGCGGGCAGAGCTGGCACACCTATCCGATCCTCCATATGGACGGTTTCGATCAGGATGACGCCCAGCCCGTGCCGATGGAGGCGAGATATCCCGCGGGCCATATTTTGCACGATTATCTCGAAGCCCGGGTCATGCCGAAGATCGTGGGGCCCATCGGGCGGGGAAACCTCCAGTACGCGGCCATGTGGAAGGTGGCCCAGCGGCTGACCGCCAAGCCCGTTAAGTTCGGGACCATCACCCCCGAGATTCTGGCGATGAGGACTCTGGACGAACACTACACGGACCCGCGCGAGCGGATCATGGCTTTCAGCAACGCTCTCAACGAAGAATTGAACGAACTCGCGGACGCCGGCTGCTCCGTCATTCAGTTGGAGGAGCCGCATATTCACATGGTCGCCGCGCGCGGGATTACGGACGGGGCGCTGTCTCCGGATTTCCTGCTGGAGGTGTTCAACAACACCGTGAAGGGGCTTCGGGATAAATCCGAGGTGTGGTGCCACACCTGCTGGGGAAATCCCTCCCAGCAGCGCATGTTCGATGAGGTGCAAAAATACGGACCCGCGCTCGAATACTACAATCAGATCGATGCCGACGTGATCACGTTCGAATCGTGCAGCTCCGGGCGCGCCGAGCTGAATTTAATCGGCGAGCGTCTCTCGGACATCAAGGTGGGTATCGGGGTCATCGATCACCACACCCTCCAGGTGGAGCGTCCGGTGGAGGTGGCCGATCACATCCGCGAGGCGCTCGGGCACATTCCGGCCGAGCGGCTCGTCATTACGTCCGATTGCGGGATGGGCCGCGAGGGCATGAGCCGACGCCACGCACGTTACAAGATTGGCGCGATCGTCCAGGGCACGAACATTGTTCGCAAGGAACTCGGGTTGCCCGAGGCCGTATGCCGGATGGCCGATGATCGCTATTCGCTGACCGTGCCAAAGTAGAAGACTGCATCGGTCTTAGCGATACGCGAAAACCGGCCCGGAGGCCGGGGCAACCTTATGAAAGATTACCGGGATAATGAGCGGATCGAATATTCAGGGGGATAGATCATGGACTATACGTTCAGCGAGTTTTGTGCGGACTGCGTCAAGGCCCTGAAGGCGGACGGCGGCGAGGGCGGTCGCAAGGAGATCCAGAAACATTTCAACAGGATTCTGGCGCACCCTGAGTTTGTGAACGAAATATTGGGCGACAACCCGCAGCCGGGCCGCCACATTATCCATCACGACAAGGAAACGGATTTTTACGTTCTGGCGCACGTATATGCGGGAGCGGGACACGCGGCGCCCCACGATCACGGCCCCTTCTGGGTGATTTACGGAAACGCCACCGGATATACCGATATGACCGAATATCGCCGCCTCGACGACGGCTCGAAGGAAGGCTACGCCGAACTCGAGGTGTCGAGCGAGTACCGCATCGAGGCGGGAACCTCGTCTGTTTTTAATGTGGGGGATATTCACGCGATTGACTATCCCGCAAATACAACTTTTATCCGCCTGGTGAGCGGCGACGCCGAGAGCGGTAAGAACCTGCGCTTTGATATGGCGAACAACACGGTCGAGGTGCAGGATCGCGGCAAGGAGGCGCGCATCGTCTCTAGCGTCGAGGAGTAAATCGGCCTGAAATACCCGGAGCGCGGCCCGGCCGCCGGTTGGCCGGACGCGCTTTGCCATACCCGCCGCTTCGTTGTATACCTTGCCGGTCTCGATAACCCAGGTCCCCCGCCGTCGCGGGACGGCCCCTCCGGGCCGGGCGGCGGGCCTCGGATGATTCATATCCCGCGGGAGGAAATATCTGTGGCGCAAGCTGTCTGTAACGGAATTCAAATCGCGTTCGACGACACCGAATTTGGCTCCAGCAAAACCCCCATTGTGTTTATTCATGGCCACACCATGAACCGCTCGTTTTGGGACAAACAAAAACAAGCCCTCCGGAGCGCGAACCGGATCGTCACCTACGATCTTCGCGGTTGCGGCCGGTCCGAGAAGCCGGCCACGGGCTACGCCCGGGAGGAAGAGGTCAAGGATCTCCATGACCTGCTCGAGGTCGTGAAGGCTTCGAGGGCCCATCTCGTCGGGTTGAGCCGGGGCGCGGGAATCGCGCTGGGCTTCGCCGCCGCGCATCCGGACAAGACCGCCTCGGTCTTCGCGATGTGCCCCAGTTTCGATCAGGCCCGGATCATGCCCGAATTCGTTGACCAGAGTCTCGAGGTCATGGCGACGCTCCGGGCGGAGGGTCTCCGGTCGGCGAAGGAAAAGTGGCTTTCGCTCCCGGTCTTCGCGCCCGCGCTTGAAAACGAGGAGCTGGCCGCGAAAATCGAACAGATGATGCTCTCCTACACCGGCGCTCATTGGCTCGACAACGAGCCGCCGAGGGACCCCTCCCTGGGCGACGCGGCCCCCGCCATCAAGGCCCGGACGCGGATACTGGTCGGCGAGCGCGATCACGCGGGCTTTCACGCCTGCGTCGACGAGTTGGCGGAAAAAATCGAAGGCGCGGTCAAGAGCGTCGTTCCCGGCGTTGGTCACCTGATCAGCCTGGAGGCCTCCGACGAGACGACATCGGCCATCGAGGCCTTTGTCGCGAACCGGGCGCCCGAGGCCGCATAACCGGCCCGGCCCTCGATCGGGCGCGGGCCGAAGGAGACGAAATCATGGCCCGCGTTCCGTTTCTCGATTACGACGACGCGCCCCCCGAGGTGCGAAAAATCTACGACGGCCAAAAAGCGGCCGTCGGAAAAACGATGACCACCACCCGGGTACGCGGCCATTGCCCGGACCTGCTCAAAGGCATCGCCGGGATGCAGGCGATGCAGGTGGAGACCGATTTCTCGCCCGCCTCGCTCAAGCCGCTGATCACCCTCCTGGTTTCGCGCCTGAACGAGTGCCCCCACTGAACGGATCTCCATTCGGCGCGGAGTCTCCGCGCCGGGCACTCGGCGGAAAAACTCGCCGCGATACTCGATTACGCCGGCCACCCCGGGTACACCGACGCCGAGCGCGCCGCCCTCGCATTCGCGGAGGGCATGACGAAAACCCCGGTGGATGTGTCCGACGCCGTTTTCGATGCGCTTAAGGCGCACTACGACACCCCCGCCATCGTCGAGATCAGCGTTTTCGCCGCCTTTCAGAATTTCAACGCCAAGTTCAACGGCGCCCTTGAGACGGAAATCAACGAATTTTGCCCGGTCGATCTGCCGGGGTTGAGGTAGGGGCGCGCGGGTCAGCCGAACCAAGGGCCAATAAAAAACGCCCCTCCCGGTCTCTCGCCGGGAAGGGCGTTTTGTTTGGGGCGGCTGTCAAACCACCAATATTTTTGCCCTGGCTTCCGGGAATATCCGCTCCCCGCCGAACCGGGCCCGGTTCCAGCCGACGTTATAGTAGGGGCACTTCCTGTATTCATTGTGGCAGAAATCCCGGATGGTGTAGGAGGGGCGCGGGATACACTCCGCGAGAGCTGGGTCGAAGCAGGTGACCTCGCCCGAATCCGAGACTACTTCATTTGGGCAGGTCTCAAAGGGACGCATCGTTTCACCCCCGCTAACTGAGGGATCGGGCAGGCGGTTTCAGGCCTTCCTTGAAGATAATGTGGTCCCGGGCGGGTTTTAACGCAAGGGAAATGAGCCAGGCTCCACAGTGGTGTTCGATGCCCTTGAGGCGCACTACATAACTTTTCGCCTACAGCGCCCGCTCCTAGCGGGCGGACAGCACCCTCTCCTGCCGGGAGGGCGCTACCCCCATGACGAGCAGACCCGCTTCGCCGCGTCACTAGCCCTGTCCGATTATCTACGGCCCGTCTCACGAGAAGACGATGATCAGTGCAATTATCACCACAAAAACTAGCCACGCGAGGCAGGTGATCGTGCTACGTCTCTGGGCCGCCTTTTCCGCCGGTCCCACATCTCCGCAGTGCGGGCAGATTTGCGCCGAGTCCGCCACCGCATTTCCGCAGGTTTCACACGGGACCAGTTGCGCCACTTCCCCTCCCATCAAGCGGTGGGGCATCGATATATCTTCACGTGAAAAAATAATCTCTTGTTCTAATTCAATTTATTAATTATCGGAGGATTTGTCGAGACGGGGCGCTTCTCATGGGAGAGCACATCCCTCCCGACGTTTCCCAAAGCGCGCCGGGGAAGTACACTGGTTTTTTAACCCTTAATGTTAATCAGCACGATTTGGCTTTTTCCCATTGGAGGTTTTACGGATGAGTTTTCCCGAGGAGGCGCGGCGGACCGAAACGGATGTGCTCATCATCGGCGGCGGGGTCGCCGGGATGATGGCGGCGGTGGGCTGCAGGAGGTCGGGCGTTGCGCCGGTTCTGATGACGAAGGCTTCTTTCCCTTCGGGAAGCTCGTCGATGGCGCGGGGGGGCTACTCCGCCGCGATGGGGCACTCGAACCCCGCCGACAAGCCCGAGTTTCTTTTCGAGGATTCGGTCCAGGCGAGTTACGACCTGTGCAATCGCCGGCTGATGCGCCTGATGAGCCACGAGGCGGTTGAGCGCACGCACGAGCTCGACGCCTGGGGGCTGGGACTCGTCCGGCTGGAGAGCGGGTTGTACCACCAAAAACCCAGCGCCTCGCACCGCTACGACCGGCTGCTGCACTGCGGGAAACTGATGGGCAAGCCGCTCATGCAGTCCCTCCATAAAAAGATGAAGGCCTGGGAGATAGCGTCGGCGGCGCATGTGATGTTCGTCGATCTGATGAAGGAGGGTGACCGGGTGGTGGGCGCGTGGGGGTTTGCCTACAGGGACGGCGCGCCGGTCGTGGTGCACGCGCGCTCGACGATCATCGCGACGGGGGGCGCGCCCCAGCTTCACGAGGTCAACGACTCGCCCCCCTATATCTCGGGCGACGGCTACGCGATTGCGCTGCGGGCGGGGGCCGATCTGATCGACATGGAGTTTATCGACTATCAGCTGATGGTCGCCGCGCCCGAGCGGATCAGGGGGTATCCGCCGCACTCGAGCGGTTTCATCAATGCGGGCGCCTATCTTTACAACAGGGACAAGGAGCGCTTCTTGTGGCGCTACGACCCCGAGCGCGGCGAGCGCTCGACGCGGGCCATCGTCAACCGGGCGGTGGGGACGGAAATCTACGAGGGCCGGGGGACGGAGAATCACGGCGTCTATCTCGATACCTGTCATGTGTTCGACGTGGTGAACTACGGGGCGACGGCGGACATCGTACGCGTGTTAAAAAACTGCGGAGTGGATCTCTCGAAGGAGCCGTTCGAGGTGGCCAGCGGGCCGCACACCTATCTCGGCGGGATCAGGATCGATGAGTGGGGGCGAACGACGGTGGAGGGTTTGTACTCGGGCGGCGAGGCGTCGGGCGGTGTTCACGGGGCGAACCGCACAGGCGGCGCCGCGCTGGCGGACAGCTATGTGTTCGGGCTCAGGAGCGGGATGGGCGCGGCCTGCGAGGCGAAGGGCCGGGAGCGCCCGGACCCCGAAGGGGGGGGCTGGCGCGAGGGTTTAGAGCGGCTCGAGGAGCGGGTGAACCGCGCCGGCGGCCGGGACGTTGACGAGGTGCGAAAGGAAGTGCAGCGGGTGGGCGCGGTCTCTATCGGGCAGATTAGGGACGGGGAGCGCCTCGAGCGAGCGCTGGGAGAACTCGATGATCTTCAGCGGGAAAACGGGGAGGTGGCCGCCCAGGGCGATACTGTTCGGAAAAAGTGGGATTCGATGCGGAAAATCCTCGAGACGGATAATCTCATCGAGGTGGCCCGGATGCTCGCGGCCGCCGCCCTTGAGCGGAAGGAGAGCCGGGGCGGCCATTTCCGCTTCGATTATCCTGATTTGGACAGTGAAAACTGGACTTGCAACATCGTTTTGAGGGCCGAAAACGGGCGAATAGTCCCCCGCCAGGAGGCCGTTCCGGGCGAAGAGGCCGCGAATCCGCCATCCGGTGTCCTCGAAACGGTGGCAATGCCCGAGGATTAGGGGTAAGACGCCGGGAAGATAGCGGGATAATCCGGGAAATTGCGTAACCAGGCGCCGGAGTGTATCGGCGCAAATACTTGTTTGGTAATAAGTTATAAGATTCGAAGGTTTTTTTTCGGGCGAAATCAAAATATTCGGCTTTATTCTTTGACAAATGCTCATCCGAGGTCTATATTCCGTCTCCGCTTCAATGATTTCGGCCTGGAAATCACGGGCTGGACTCGCCGAATCCTCCGGTTTGAAGGGGAATCCGGCGAATTTTTTTGCTTCTTTGCGGTTGACGATTTGTGTTGATCGTTGGTAATCTAGTTTATTCCCCCCTGATTCAGGGGACATGATCTTTGAAAATTGAATAGGGTACGAAACGTTTCGAACGGGTCCAGTTTTTATCCTCGATTGAAACAAAAAGGGATGAGGATACTGGTTAGGTAACTAATCGGTTCTGCGCTTCGGCGCGTTCCCTTTTTAATGTATTTCAATTGGAGAGTTTGATCCTGGCTCAGAGCGAACGCTGGCGGCGTGCCTAACACATGCAAGTCGAACGAGAAAGCCTTCGGGCGAGTAGAGTGGCGGACGGGTGAGTAACACGTGAGCAACCTGTCTCCGGGTCTGGAATAACCTTCCGAAAGGGGGGCTAATACCGGATAAGACCACAGAGCCTAATGGTTCAGCGGTAAAAGGTGGCCTCTCCATGGAAGCTACCGTCTGGAGATGGGCTCGCGGCCCATTAGCTTGTTGGTGAGGTAACGGCTCACCAAGGCAACGATGGGTAGCCGGCCTGAGAGGGTGAACGGCCACACTGGGACTGAGATACGGCCCAGACTCCTACGGGAGGCAGCAGTGGGGAATTTTGCGCAATGGGGGAAACCCTGACGCAGCGACGCCGCGTGAAGGATGAAGGCCCTAGGGTCGTAAACTTCTGTTAGGAGGGACGAACT
>JAVEPB010000028.1 GCA_030922375.1 bacterium
AGGCACGGGATTGGGGTCGCTGCGCGCAATTCCGTGGAACTTTGCCTGGACCCAGACCCGTTTGTTGCTTCCCGCTTGGCTTGGTGCGGGAAGGGCCTTTCGCAAGGCCATTGACGAGGGAAAGAAGCCCCTCCTTTTGGAAATGTACCGCGACTGGCCTTTCTTTCGTTCCACAGTGGATTTGATCGAAATGGTGCTCGCCAAAACGGATCAGTACATCGCTTCTCAATATGACGAGAAACTCGTACCCGCTCCACTTCAGACCTTCGGGAAGGAACTTCGAACTCAACTTGCCGATACGGTAAAAGTAGTACTCGAAATTACCGGTGAGGATGAACTGCTTCAAAATTACAAAGAGCTTCGCCGAACGATAGACGTTCGCAACCCCTACGTCGATCCGTTGAACCTTATTCAAGTGGAAATTCTCCGGCGTTTACGTTTTCAGCCGGACGATCAGAAGTTGCGCAAAACACTGCTTGTTACCTTCAACGGGATTGCCGCTGGTCTTCGAAATACGGGATAAGATTATGTCTATATGAAACAGGCTTGTGAATAGCGTACTTCTAATTTGTCTGGCATGGTTCTCATTTTGGTCCCTGCCAGACGAGAGAATTAGTCTGAGTATATTTGGATTACGCAGCTTTTTTCGACCAGCGGGACGAATATCAAATAAGTCTGGAATCCGCCCACCGGTATCCGTATAAAGTAGACAATACGCTCGCTTCTCATCTCCAAAATGGAAATTTGCCCATGAAGCCTAAAATGCGCGGCGAAGGCGAAATCGAATGGCTGCCGGCGGCCCTCCACCGGCAATTGGTTCAAAAGGAACTCCTCTCCCCCGCCGAGGCCGGGGAACTCAACCTCCAACTGTGGAAGATCCTCCGCGAGCGCATCGCGCCGGGCGGCGCCGTCCTCCCGCACACCCACGACACCGCCGAGATCATCCACTTCACCCGTGGCGAGGTGAGGGCGCTCCTGGGCGAGGAGCGCACCGACTGCGGGCCCGGCGACACCCTTATCGTCCCCGCCAGCACCATCCACGGGGTCTCAAACACGGGCGCCGGCCCGAGCGAGCAGATCAGTTTTTTCATCCCCGAAAAAGGAAGAGAGAATTTCGGGCACACCGAACTTGAGCCGGACATCGAAATATAAACCGGGAAATTTAAACCGGATCATCCATCGTCCCGAAAGGAGAAACACATGGCAAGCCGAGCGAAGGTCATGCCAGCACCCGCGAGCACCCAGGGAATAGTCAAGGTCACGAATGGCATATACGCCTATATCGGCGGCGGCGGGACTACGAATTTCGGCCTTATCCTCACTAACGACAAACCCGTCCTCATCGACAACGACATACGCGTCCGCAAGCCGTTTCTCGCCGGAGTGCGCCGCGTCACCAAAAAAGACGCCGGGCTCATGCTGAACACCCACCATAATTTCGACCACACCTCAGACAACGGCTACTACGCAAAGCGCGGGGCGGTATCCTTCGGGGTCGATCTCGTCCGGCAGGAAATGGAGCGTGAGTACGCCTCCGGAAACTGGGTGAAGCAGATGGCGGGCCGGGGCCCCAAGGTCGAACACTTCATCGGCAAGCTCGGCATCTCCCCGCCCACCGTCACCTTCGAGGAGCAAATCGACATCCGCTACGGCGGGCGGCTGTTCCAGATGGTATATATCGATCACTGCCACACCAAGGGCGACACCGTGGTCTGGATGCCCGAGGAGGGCGTTCTCTTCTCGGGCGACCTGCTCACCTACCGGACCCACCCGGTGAACCGCCTCGGCGATTTCATGAACTGGATTCCGGCCCTCGGCGTCCTCAAAAAATTTCCGGTGAAATACATCGTCCCCGGGCACGGCCCGCTCCCACCGCGGGGAGGCGGGATCGTCGACGAGAACAAAGCCTATCTCGCCCGCCTCAAAAACCGCACGGCGGCGGCGCTCAAAAAACACCGAACCCCCTCCAAGGCGGCCCAGTCCGTATCGATGCCCGAATACGCCAAATGGTTCCGTGCCCGGAACGTCCCCAACAATGCGCTCAAGATGGCGAAGGATCTCAGAAAGAAACGCTAGCCCGGTTTTTCAAGGAGACGCGCCGTGCTGAAAACGTCCAAACCAACTACGCTCCGCGAAATCGCCAAGGGCGTTTACGTCTATATCGGCGGGGGCGGGTTGACCAATTTCGGCCTCGTCCTCACGAAGGACAAGCCCGTCGTCATCGACAGCGACATGCGCGTCCGCAACCGTTTCATAAAGGGGATGCGCCAGGTCACCCGAAAAAACACAGGGATTGTCTTCAATACCCACCACAACTTCGATCACACCTCGGACAACCGCTACCACGCCCTGCGCGGCGCCGTCACCATCGGGTCCGAGTTCACTCGCCGGGAGATGGGGCCCGAGATGGAGACGAAAGGGGTGGCCCACCACCTCCGGAACGGGTTCAACCTGGAACGCCGCGCACCGAATCTCGGTATCGACCCACCCATGGTCACCTTCAGGGATCGCCTGGAGATCCGCTACGGCGGGCGTCTCTTCCGGATCATCCACTTCGGTCACTGCCACACGAAGGGCGACTCGGTGATCTGGATGCCCGAGGAGAAAATTCTCTTCGCCGGCGACCTGATCGCCTACCGCTCCCACACCGCCTCAAGCCAGGGCAACTTCGACAACTGGCGACAGGCCCTCAACCGGCTCAAAAAATTCCCGGCGCGGCGGTTCGTTCCCGGCCACGGCGAGCTGCCTCCCCGGGGCGGCGGAATCGTGGAGGAGAACATCGCCTACTTCAAAAATCTGCGCCGCCGCGCCGCCGCCGCCCTCAAGAAAGAAAGTTCACCCGCCAAGGCCGCCGCTCTCGTCCGGATGCCCGAATGCGCCCGGTGGACCCGCCCGCACAATCTCGCCACCAACGCCCGGAACATGGCCCGGCATCTGAAGCGGAAGAATAAAGGTTAGCCCCACGCCTCGGGCGGCGGCTCGCCGGGGAAATCCTCGGGCCTGACGTCTCCGCGCGCGCGGCGGCCGATGAGGCGGCCCGAGGGGAGGGCGAAGCGGCTCTCGACCTCGGCAGACGAGGACCAGGGCTCGTCGTTCCGGAATCCGCCGAGGCGAATTTCGCCCCGGACGATGAGTGTGTCCCCCTCGGCCACCGGCGTCTCGCGAACAACACCGGTACGCATGTCCGAGAAACGCACCTCGCCGTCATCCACCCCGAAAGCGAAAACCGCCCCGCTGCGCCGCCAGTTGACGGTGGCGTATTGGCCTTCGCTCTCGCTTCTGTTCATGTCGGCGACGCTGGTTCCGGCGATGAGGAGGCCGCCCCGGATGAGCGGGGGCGCGAGGACCCAGCCCGCCGGGCAGTCGATCCGCCAGCGAAAGTTACCTCTCGCCCGGTCGATGGCGAAAAACATCCCGCCCTCCTGATCGTTCCGGACGCCGAAAATCGAGGCCTCGTCCGCCACATAAAGCGGAGAAAACACCCCCAGCCGGGTCATCATCTCGTCGGGTGAAATCGTCACGGGACCTCCCGGCGCTCTGTCCAGAGAAGAATTTGAAAAATAGACTCTTGCGGGCCACCGGCGAAGCTGGGATGATCCCCCGGTGCCGCGGCCGGCGCAGGCTCCACCGGGGAGCGCGCGGGGCGGCAAGTCTCTCAAGGCTAGCCTCTCAACAGTGGAGTGGCCAATGACCCGGGGCGGCGGGCTTTTTCCCGGCGGGCTCCCTCGCACCTGGCGGGAGATCAGCAGCGTCTTCTGGAGCAGCATCTGGGGCGCCCACGCCGCGCTCCGCCTGCCCATATTAGCACTCGTTCGCTTCTACGCCGATCAGGCCCCCATCCGGGCCGCCGCGCTCACCTACACCACCCTGCTCTCCATCGTGCCCGTCCTTGCCTTCAGCTTCGCCATCCTCCGCGGGCTGGGCTTCGACCAGGGGATTTACGAATACATCATCGAACAGCTCGGGCCTGTTTTTAACACCGATGTGCGCGAGCAGCTCTTCACCTTTATCGACAAGGTCAATTTCAAGACCCTGGGCGCGACCGGCCTCGGGGTGTTTCTCTTGAGCGTCATCCTCACCCTCAACACCGTGGAGCGCTCCCTGAACGTCATCTTCGACGTA
>JAVEPB010000029.1 GCA_030922375.1 bacterium
CTTGAACGCGACATGGTTCCTCTCCCTGGTCGATGCCCGGGAGAAGATCGAAGCGTGGCGAAAAGACTATAATGAGCAGCGTCCCCATAGCGCTCTGGGGAATATGAGTCCCAACGAGTTCGCATCATCGTGCCGGGCCCCTGGGGCCCCGCAGACCCGGAAAGTCGCAAAGGACCCGGACCCGAAACGGGGGCATGTCCACAAGACTCCGTACCGAAGTCCAAAGGCAAACTCGATTTGTGAACGAGCGATCGGTTCGATGCGGCGAGAATGTCTGGATCACATGATTCCATTGACCGAGAGCCATCTCCGGTGTATTCTCAAAGGCTGGGTCTCCTATTACAACCAGATAAGACCGCATTCAGCACTTGGGCCGAGAGTTCCTGAACCGAAGAACTCTCCCGTACCCTTGCAACGGAGACGGCACCATATTGGTAGTGGCCAAAAAGTGGTCTCGAAGGATGTGCTAAACGGGCTTCACCATAAATATTGCCTCATCCCCCTTGCAGCATGAGGGGGGATGGAGTTTTTGCGGAGCACAGGAGTTCCTTTGAGTTGCCCAGGGGAGGAAGTCGCTATGGAAAAGAGTTATGGAGGAATCGGCGGAGCACCCGTCACACCTTTCACTAAAGATAACAGACTCGATTTGGAGACTTTCGCCAAACAGGTGAACTTCCTGATCGAGCAGGGGGTGCACCTTCTTTGCCACCCGATGCACATCGGGGAATCCATCAGCATGACGATGGAGGAGCGCAAGGAGTTGGCGCGATGCCTGGTTGAGGCGACCGGGGGCCGGGTCCCGACTTTCGTGAACGTCAGCGTGCCGGGGACGGATCTCAATGTCGAACTGGCCCGGCACTGCGAAGAGGTGGGGGCGACGGGGATGGTTCTTCTCTCCCCCTATCACTGGCAGCCGGGCAAGGAAGCCCATATCGATCACTTCATGACGGTCGGCGGCGCCGTGGGCATAAAGATGATCGCCTACAACAACGTCGGTGCGACAAAAGTCGAGATTAGCCACGACATCATGGCTCACCTTATCGAGAGGCTGCCGAATTTCGTGGGGCTCAAGGACGCCAGCTTCGACATGAAGTATTTCACCGAGGCCTGCCGCATAAGCTCCGAGGTCAACCCGGAATTTTCGGTTTATACGGGTATTGAGTTTCTCCTTCCTTCCATGCCGGTGGGAGGTGCGGGAGCGTTTTCAGCTTGTGCGGAGGTGGCACCGAAACTCACTCTCAGCCTCTATGACGCCTGCGCGAACATGGACATCGAAAAAGCCCGACCTCTGCAATTCAAGGTTTCGAATCTCTTGAATCTCCTCATGCAAAATTACCCTTCAACCATCAAGTACGCGATGGAGGTCATGGGACGGCCAGTGGGTGAGACGCGCAAGCCGATCTTGCCTCTGAATTCAGATGAAAAGGTGCATGTAAAAGAGACGCTCGCGTCCCTGTCCATTTTGGAAGAGGAGCACCACGGATGGTAGTTTCGTCGCCCTCGCGGAAGCGATGATTCCGAAATATCCGGGTCGGTGAAATATTAGAAAATTAGCGTCAAGCGTTTATGTGCTGAGTTGAAAGATTTCGTCTAGGGGGAAATTCGAGGGTACAAATTTTCCCATTTTCACGCGAGGCCCACTGTAGTGTAATCGTTTTTGAAAAAGGGGAGTTTTCCGTGGAGAATGGTTTTAAAGGGATTGTGGGGGCTCCCGTCACACCGTTCACGCAAGATGACAAGATCGATCTGGAAACATTTGCCAAACAGGTGAACTTCCTTATCGAAAATGGGGTGCATCTCCTTGCACACCCGATGCACGTCGGGGAAGCTCCCAGCTTGACCATGGAGGAGCGGGAGAGTCTGGCGCAATGCATGGTGAAAACGGCTGACGGCCGGGTTCCGGTCTTTGTGCACGTGAGCATGCCGGGGACGAAACTCTCCGCTGAACTCGCCCGCCGCTGCGAAAAGATAGGGGCGACGGGAATTGTCCTCCTCCCGCCCTACTACTGGAGACCCCCTGAAGAGGCCCAGCTCGGCCACTTCATCGATATTTGCGGCGATTCGAGCCTTCAGTTGATTTGCTACAACAATATCAATGCGACCCAGGTCGAAATCAGCCACGGCACTCTGGTCCAACTCCTCGAGCGGCTGCCGAATTTCGTTGGCTTCAAAGATGCCAGCTTCGACATGAAGTATTTCACAGAGGCGTGCCGCTTGACCTCCGAGATCAGTCCGGATTTCTCGATGTTCACGGGCGTTGAATATCTTCTTCCCTCGATGCCGGTGGGAGGTTCAGGGGCGTTCTCCGGATGCGCGGAAGTGGCGCCAAAGCTCACTATTGGCCTCTATGACGCGTGTGCGCGCATGGATTTCGAGAGTGCCCGGCCTCTTCAGTACAAAGTATCGCAACTTTTGAGTGTTAGGACGAACAATCAATTGTGCGCGTACGTCAAGTACGCGATGGAGCTCATGGGGCGTTCGGTCGGGGAGACGCGATCTCCCGTCTTGCCGCTCGACCCTGAGGTGAAAGATCTTGTGAAGGGAACGCTGAAATCCATCGGCGTTCTTGAGGAAGAGCCACGCGGCTGGTAATATCGCCGTGTCTGGATGTTGAGTGATTTTGATGTTTTCAATTTGGGCACGGTTCGATTTTTTCTGGAATGACGGAATCATTTTTTTCGATGGTTTTTTTCGCGTTCTAGGGGAGGAAAGATCATGAAGAAAAAGTTCTGGATTTTCGCGCTGGTCTTGGGTTTCCTTTTTCTGCCTTTATCGGCCGACGCGGGGAATAAGATTAAAAAAGGGACCATTACCATCACCTTCGGCACGAGCCCGGTGACGATGGACCCGCACACCAGCAGTTCCGCGATCCTGACTTCGATCCTGCGGTTCTCCTTCGACACCCTGATGCACCGGGCCCGGGGCAAAGCTGTGCCCGTACCGTGGGCGGCGAAGTCCTACAAGGTCCTCAATGGTGGCCGGACGCTCGAGTTTCACATGCGCGAGGGTGTCAAGTTCACCAACGGAGAGGAAGTCGACGCCGAAGCCGTGAAGTTCAGTCTGATGCGTCATCGCGCCCCGGGTTTCAAAACGGTCCAGAAGCGAGCGTTCCGGGCTATCGACCGGGTAGAGGTGGTGAGCAAGTGGGTGGTCCGCATCCACCTGAAGTACATCGATCTCGGCTACCTGAACCGGCTGGCGAACTGGGGGCATCTTGTTCCGCCGAAGTACTACGCGAGCATCAACCAGTCGAAAGCCGCGATCAAGCCCATCGGCAGCGGTCCCTACAAGTTGGTGCGTTGGCGAAAAGGGATAGGGATGACCTTCGAGGCAAATCCCAATTACTGGCACCCCAAGTATCCTAAGGTGAAGACGATCCGGGTCCTGCCCCTTCCGGAGAAGGGCACCCGGGTGGCGGCCCTCCTCAAGGGAGAAGTGGACATCATCCGCAACATCCCGGCGCAGTTCATCAAGCAGATTGAAGATAACCCCAAATCTGGAATTCAGTCTACGCGCAACGTCCGCATCTTCCACCTGGGTTTCAACCCCATGGGAGGACCCACGCTCGACCGGAGGGTTCGTCAGGCGATGGCCCACGCCATTGACCGAGAGACCATCGTCAGGGACGTCGTCGAGGGAAAGGGCGCGGTATTCAACCAGGCTACCCACCAGACGACCGAAGGCTACAACCCCAAAGCAAAGTGGCCTTACGACTACAACCCGAAGAAGAGTAAGAAGCTGCTGGCGGAGGCGGGCTATCCCAACGGTTTTTCGATCGACCTGCTAGCTTCTTCGCAGCGCTACCCCTACGCCAAGGCGGTGCCCGAGGCCATGGTGGGCATGTTGGGGAAGGTGGGGATAAAGGTGAACCTCCAACTCGTCACCTGGCGCACCTTCACTACCCGCTTCCGGGGGCAAAAAAAGAAGCGGAACCCGAAGCCGATGCTCTACTACTACGGCTACGGCAATGGAGGCGGCGATTCGGATAACGCCCTGGGTGCGCAAAACGCCTGCAAGGGGAAATGGAGCGGCCATTGCAACCCCGCGATGGATGCGCTCCTCAGGGTGGCGGGCAGTGCCACTACCCTTGAAAGGAGGCAGGAGATCTTCCGCCTCACCGAAGAGGCGATGGCGAAAGACGCCGCCAAACTCATCATCTGGCAGACCGACGACATTTACGGGCTGACCAAGAGGGTGGACTTTAAGATTCGGAACGACGACAGGATCGATATCTGGATGGCGGATCTTAAATAGTGAATCCTCTCAAGGAGGCGAAGTAGCAGAAACGGCCCCGGACCGGTATTCTCTCATTACGGGTACCGAAGGAACGAAGAAAGAGCGTTTTGGGATGGACGCGGAGAAATCGCCCTCGAGGAGGGGGAAAATCTTCACCCCCCTTCTTCCCTCAACACCATCCTTTGGTTTCCCGGAAAGGTGTTGTTCCCGGTCCGTCCGGGCTCCCTCGATGCAAAGGGCTCGTTCCTCGAACCGGCCGGAGGGTGTAAGTGCGTAAGTATGCCGTCCGTCGTTGCATGCAGATGGTGGTCGTTCTTTGGGGGATCTCGGTCGTTGTATTCCTGGTGCTCCACCTCACGGGGGATCCGGCGGCCCTCCTCCTCCCCGAGGACACCACCGAGCAAGACATCGTAGAATTCAACAAAATGATGGGGTTCGACGATCCCCTCATCGTTCAGTACGGCCGCTTCCTTAGGGGAGCGGTCCGCTTCGATTTCGGCCTTTCCTACCGGCAGCAACAGCCCGCCATGGACTTGGTGCTCCAGCGGATGCCTGCGACCATCGAGCTCGCTCTCATGTCGTTCCTGGTCGCCCTCTCCATCGCCCTCCCGGCTGGGGTCATCTCTGCCACACGGCGGGGCACCCCGATGGACCACGCCGGCATGCTCACGGCCCTGGTGGGCCAGTCCGTGCCCAACTTCTGGTTGGGGCTCATCCTCATCGTGTTCGTGTCGGTTCACCTCGACCTCCTGCCCACCTCGGGGCGCATCAGCCCTGCCTTGGAGCCGGAGGCTGCGACTTCCTTCTTCCTCATCGAGGGGATTTTCACCCTGAACGGCAAACTCTTTTGGAATAGCCTCCAGCACATCATGCTGCCTGCCCTGACGGTGGGCCTCTACGCCACCGCTCGCCTCACGCGAATGATCCGTTCAAGCATGCTCGAAGTATTGGGGGAAGACTATATCCAAACCGCTCGGTCTAAAGGTCTGGCCGAGCGGCTGGTGGTGAGACGCCACGCCTTCAAGAACGCCTCTATCCCGGTGGTGACGCTTGCCGGGATTGAACTCGGTCTCTTGCTGGGCGGGACGGTGATCACCGAGACCGTCTTCTCTTGGCCGGGCGTTGGCTTTTTGAGTGTCGAATCGCTGCAAAACGACGACTTTCCGGTCGTCCAGGCTTCGGTTTTCCTCCTGGCTTTCAATTTTGTGTTCATCAACCTGGTTGTGGACCTGCTCTACGCCTGGCTGGACCCGAGGATCCGCTTCGAATGAGAGGCGCTGGAAAATCGGCCGAAGAGGGTCTCAAGGCGGTGTACGCCGATGAGATGATCCCGGAGGTTCCGGTCGTGCGCCGGGCGGTCCGGAGCCTGCTCCGGCGGAAGCCGGCCCTCCTGGGGGTGGTCGCGCTGGTCCTGGTCTTCGGATCCGCCATCTTCTCTCCTTGGTTGGCCCCCTACAGTCCCTATGAGCAACATTACGCCGAATCCCGAAAGCCGCCCATGACCTATTTTCCGAAGTCCGGACGACTCGCTCTCCTGGGAACCGATCACCTCGGGCGCGATCTCCTCAGCCGGATCATCTATGCCGCCCGCATCTCTCTGATCGTTGCCTTCGCCACCGTGGGCATCTCCGGCCTCATCGGTCTCAGTATAGGGATCACATCGGGCTACTGCGGAGGATGGGTGGACAGCCTGTGCATGCGGCTCGTGGACATCGCTCTTGCTTTTCCATTCATCCTGCTCGCTCTGGCTGTAGTGGCGGCGCTGAAACCGAGCCTGGAAATCGTGATCCTCGTAATGTCCTTGCGCACGTGGGTAATCTATGCGCGTGTGGTCCGGGGCGCTACCCTTTCGTTGAAAGAGACGGATTTTGTTCAGGCCGCGATCGCGCAAGGTTCGAGAGATGTGCACTTGGTGATCCGGCACATTTTGCCCAATGTGATCGCTCCCGCGATTGTCATCGCGACCCTCTATGTCGGACGGATGATAATCATTGAATCCTCATTGAGCTTCCTGGGACTGGGTGTACCGCCTTCGACCCCGACTTGGGGGGCCATCGTGGGGGACGGGCGCACCTATATCAACACGGCGTGGTGGATCTCTTTCTTCCCCGGTATGGCCATCATGATCACTGTTCTGGGCGGAAACCTCTTGGGCGATTGGCTACGCGATTTCCTGGACCCTCGAATGAGGGAGTAGGCGACACGCGGCGGGGCGCCGATTCCGGCTTGGGAAGGCATTCATCATGAGGTTAAAAGAGAAAGCGGCCTTGTTCACGGGAGCTTCTCCGGGAGAACACCCCGTGTTATCCCATAATGTTCAAGCCGGCAGGTCGAGTGTTTGGGCGATCCGAAGAAGTGCGAGCGAATCCGTTCCGGCTCCGTGCCATGGGGTGATAATGTCGCGGACGAGCTTCTCGGACGGAAAATCTTTCATGATCCCCACCCCGCCCAGGATATCCAACGCTATAGGGACTATGTGCATCCCGAGTCGATCGCTGATCAATTTGCTGGAGACCGTGAAGCGGGAGTTGTAGGTCGGGTCGTTGTCGATTCCCCACGCTACGCGCCACATAAACTGCTCGGCCACCTCGATGCTGGTGAGCATATCGGCCAGCAAGGAGGCCACCGTGGGATGTTCGATGATGGGTTTTCCCCCCTGGATCCGTTCCTTGGCATGCTGGTGGCAGACGTTGAACAAAGCCCGGCAGAGGCCCGTATTGCAAGCGATAATCTCGGCGTTGCCCCGGTTGATGATGCCCTCCATGCTGGCGAAGGCCCCGTTCACCTCCCCGAGAATGTCGTCTTTGTGAACGCGAACGTTCTCATAAAAGCTGTCCCCGTTCGGGTAGAGGCGCCAGCCCATTTTATCCTCTATCCGGCCGTATCGGATGCCTTCCTGGTTCCCGCGCAAAATAAAGCAGGTGGCTCCCTCGCTGAGGGGGGCATTTGGGTCCGTACGGGCGTACATGAGCATGATTTTGGAATAACTGACCAATGAATTGAATCGCTTTGCCCCGTTGATGACGTACCAGTCGCCATCCTTGACGGCCGTGGTTTTCAAACCTAGATTCGGATCGGGCTGGCGGTAGATGTTGTCCGATCCGGTTTCGGGTTCCGTGCTCAAGATTGAGACGACGCAGTCGTGATCCTCGACGAACATCTTCAGCCAGCGATCTTTTTGATCGTCCGTGCCTAGCCTAGCGATCGCGTTCGTTACTTTCCAGCATTGGCTCAAGCATTTGATGACACCCAGCTCGGTCTGTGCCCCCGTCCAGAGCACGAGCGCCCGTGTCAATTCATCTGTGCCGGCCCCCCCATATTCTTTAGGTACCGCAAGGGTGCGCAGACCCAGGTGGGAAGCCTTGTTGATTTGCTCCTTCGGATAACAATCTCCCTGGTTGGTTTTGGCGTCGAGTTCGGCGGCGACAGGGGCCACCTCCCTCTCCATGAAATCGCGGGTAAGTTCTGCGAGAGCGAGTTGCTCTTCCGTAAACGGGTATTGCATGTCGGATTCCCCTTAATTGATGAGTGTTCGTTTCGAGGATGGTCTCACCTCCCGCTATGCGAGATTTTTGATTTCGCTATACCGGGTCGGGCAGGGTGCTTTGACCTTTTTCGTCCTCCCTCCAAAGTTAGGTCTAGATGCGGGATGCGGCGCTAACAACCTTCAAAGAAAGCGGCAAGAATGAAAGTCTGGATATGTGCTTTTGTTTTGTAGGGTGCGCTTTGGGGCCGATGAAAAAGCTTGGGCCCGTTTTTTCGGTGTCGAAAATCATCAAATTCATTCCTAGGCGGGATACAGCAAAATTTGTTGTCCAACGACTTTCATTTGGGTTCCAAATTCCTTGCTGAGATGCTGTATGAGATGAAAGATTTCACGGCCTCGGCCCCGAATAGGGGAAAGCAAGGATGGGGGTTTTTTCATGATGCTCCAGCATGGCAGGAGATACGCATTTCGAATTCCCCCCTTGGTGAGGGTGCAGCCGAAAAGGATATTTTGTTTCGAAGCGACCGTGAAAAAGGGTACATCGAAGTCAAAGATAAGATTTCCCATGCTATAGACAATCGGTTTTTCCTTGTAGAACTCCACCCCCTGGAGGACGTGGGGATGCCCCCCGAGGACTACATCGGCGCCCGCGTCGACGGCGGCATGGGAGATTTCGCGCTGGAACGCGCGAACCTCGTGGACCATACTCGTGCCCCAGTGGTGGTTGACGATGAGCGCGTCCACTTTGGCGCGCAACTTCCGGATATCGCTCCGCATTCGCTTCAGGTCGCCCGAATGCGCCCAGGTGAGAACTTCAGGAATTCTGCCGGGGTATTCTTCTGTTCCCTCGGGCGGGCGGTAGGCTGTCGAGGCCCGCAGGGGGTTGACGCCCGCGGATTTGTAGGCCTGTAAGGGGTTGGCGTCGGGGGGCAGGGTCCTGAGCCCTGCAGAGAATCCCCGGGGGAGGACCGAGCAATAGGCCAACACTCCGATACGAAATCCGTTCCGCCCCAAGATGACGGCTTTTCGAGCGCCGGCCAAATGTTCACCTGCGCCAACTACCGGAATGCCTCTTTCTTTTAGCGAGTCGAGGGTTTCGAAAAAAGCCTCCTCACCGTAGTCGAGGGCATGGTTGTTGGCGAAAGAAAGGACGTCGAATCGGGCCTCGGTGAGTGCTTCAATCATTTTGGGCTTCCCGCGTATGATATTCTTGCCGATAGCCGGTTGACCGTTCAGAGAGAGAGGAAGCTCTAGGTTGGCGAAGGCCACGTCCGCGTCTTGGAAGAGAGTGTTCAAGTGGCCGAAGGCGTGCCGGGATCGAGGGCGGTTGAGGGCGACGTCCCCCCCCGCCAGGAAAGAGATAGAGGATGAATTCCGGCTAAGCATGCTCAAGTATCTCAGGAAAGCGTCCAAATTGCCAGCAATAAAAAGGATAAATCAATCGGATATTTGGTTCAACAGAACACGTCATGGCAAAAAACTCGAATGAGTTCCAAGCCTTATGCATGGCGAATTACAAATCAAACGGTCACTGGCACCTGGAATAAAGCCCTGAAAATGTGAATTTCACGCATAATTTCTCAAATCCTGTGCTCCGCAAAAAGTGGATCTCACCTAGATTTAATAACTTAAGAAGGTCGCTTGATGAGACCTGAGCGGCAAAATCTCCGCCATGAACACGAAAAGCCTATATTCAAGCCAAGATTATCAGTTCGCCATGTAGAGGTTATTTGCTAGAATTGGCTTATTCCAAACGCTGAATGCAAAACGTAGAATCTCAATCCCTAATAATTTCGGCTCAGGATTTAGTTGATTGTGGATTTTCTTAAGGAGATCAATCCATGTCCGAGCTGTCCGCTAATTTTGCCTCTCTCTCTCCACTGAACTTCATGGAGAGAAACCGCTGGGTCTATAAGGAAAAAGAAGCTGTCGTCTATGGTTCTCGCCGCTACACCTACGGAGAATTATCCGACCGAATTCAACGCTGTGCCGCAGCTCTTAAAGCCGCAGGTGTCAAAAAAGGGGACCGAGTCGCTTATCTCGTCCCGAACATTCCCGCCATGCTCGAGGCACATTTTGCCTTGCCGTTGCTGGGAGCGATTCTGGTGGCGATAAATGTCCGACTGGCACCCGACGAGATTGCTTACATTTGCAGCCATTCGGGAGCGGACATCCTGGTTGCTGACTGCGAGTTGGCCAAGTCCCTTGTTGGACAGGAGGGAAAGTTCCCGGGCGTCCGGACTTTTATAAATGTGGTGGATGAGATCGCGGGATTTGGACCTTCCGATGCTGTTTTCGACGGGCCAGAGTATGAGGCGTTCATCGCAAATGCCGATCATGAGAACCTCCCTTGGAAAATCGACGACGAGATGACTCCCCTTTCAATCAACTACACAAGCGGTACCACTGGACGGCCGAAAGGAGTGATGTACACCCATCGAGGTGGCTATCTTAATGCGCTTGGCGAAATGATCGAGATGGGCGGTTCCGTCTACATGAACTACCTCTGGACCTTGCCCATGTTTCACTGCAACGGTTGGTGCTACACCTGGGGGGTCACGGCTGTAGGGGGTCGTCATGTCTGTTTGCGGTCGATTCAACCCTCCGAAGTCTTTCGCATTGTTCGAGAGGAAAAAATTTCTCACTTTTGTGCGGCACCCACGGTGCTCATAGCTCTCTCGAACGACCCGGAGGCCCAGGAAGGACCATTTCCGCAACCAGTCACCATCATGACCGCAGGAGCGCCACCTTCCCCCACCATCATCAATGAGATGGAAGGCAAACTTGGAGCACGGATCATCCATGCCTACGGTCTGACTGAAACCTACGGTCCGCACACCGTCTGTGCCTGGCATCCTGAATGGGATGATCTCCCCGCCGATGAACGAGCTCGGCTGAAATCGCGTCAGGGTGTGCCCTATGTGATGACGGGTGAGTGCGACGTGATGGGCAGGGAGATGAAGCGGCTCCCTTGGGACGGCCAGACCCAGGGTGAAGTCATGATGCGTGGTAACAACGTAATGGCAGGCTACTACAACAATCCTGAAGCTACCCAAGAGGTGTTTAAAGGCGGATGGTTTCACAGTGGAGATATCGCTGTAGCGCATGAGGACGGCTACATCGACCTTCAGGACAGAGCTAAGGATGTCATCATTTCGGGAGGTGAGAACATTTCGACCATCGAGGTGGAAAAGGCAATTGTTTCCCATCCGGCCATTCTGGAAGTGGCTGTCGTGGCTGTGCCGGATGAAAAATGGGGAGAAGTTCCCAAGGCCTTCGTTGTCAAAAAAGAAGGGATGGAAACCACCGAGGAGGAGGTGATCGACCACGTCAAATCGCGTCTTGCACGCTTCAAGGCGCCGAAGTATGTCGAATTCGGGCCGCTTCCCAAAACTTCAACCGGAAAGATCCAAAAGTTCAAGCTTCGTGAGCGAGAATGGGCAGGCTATGAGAAGAGAGTCAATTAGAGGATAGATCTTGTCCTGTATGTGGCGAATTTTATTCAAGCATGAATTGGCGTCTGAAACAGGTGTGGGTAGCGAAATACTAATATTGCGGGGGATGAGAACTAATCGAGGGTCAATTTCCCTGTGCATGGCGAATTATTAATTCGCCATGCACAGGCGGGATTTTTTTATGTGGTGGGGCGGTTCGCCTCCCCCCTGTTTCCCCCTCGGGGGGGGTGGATGTTCCGGGAGGCCGCGTGTCTTCATATTTTAGCGAATCCTCCCCGGCCGAGCAGACCCTGCTCGAGGCCTGGGTGCCGCTCGCGGCGAGCTTTTTGGGGATTTGCACCGCCTTTTCGATGAGCGCCATGCTCGTTCCCCTGGGGAGCGAGTTCGGGATGTCGGTCCCCGCCATGGGCCAGCTCGCTACCCTGGCGTTTCTCCCATATAATATAGTTCCCCTCGAGATCGTGAACCACGAAAAAACCCCCTCCGGATACGCGACCGAAGGCTGAAATCTGAATGTCCCTGTCCGTGATAAATTCCTGCGAAACCATGAAGGGAAATCTCCCTGTTTTTATCATTCCGGCAACGATCCGAACTGCCCTGTCGCCTTTCTCTGACGTGCTTTGCGACTCGTCTATCCCGGCCTTTTCCCACCACTCCCTGGGGAGAGAAACATCGCCAACTCCGGGGATCGCGGTCACGGGAACCGGGAAGCCGAGTGCCGTCAGCACCTTTCCCTTGCCGCTACATATCGGACAGTCCGGCTTATGGCCCCAATGCTTCGCGCAAACCGAATACACCGCAACGCTTTCCAGCCCGCTCTCCTTTACCGCCTCAATCCCGCTTTTCGTCTCGAACACATAAACGCGCCTTACGAGCGGGCAAACGTGCGCCCGGTAGTCGGTTGTCTCGTCCTCGATCCCGTACTCGACGAGGCCCGTATTATTTTCCGTCTTCATTTCCCCACGCAGTCCAGTGTTCCGGGAGATCGCCGCGAGCGAAAAGCTCCAGCCGGTCGCTTCCCTTTTGGGGCGGAACGTAAAGCAGATCGATCATTTCCCGGAACTGATCGGGCTTGCCGGAATGTTCGCCCCGGTCAATTTCCACCACGCTCGGGACGAGTTCCTTGCTGTCGGGAACGCAGCTCCCCCGAGTGGAAATTAAAAGGAATTCGTGCCGCATGGAGTTATAGTGCGCGAAGTTGTGGCGAAGTTTGTGCCATACGAATGAGGACTTATATTTGAAGCCCCAGGCATTAATGATGCTGAATGATTCCTCAAGAAGCGGGGATGTTGTCCACAAGAAAAGCACAGAGTTATCGGCTGCGCGTTCCATTACTTCCATTTCGCATATTTCTTTCGTGGGCATGGTGGGATAGTGCCGCTTGGCCCTGCCGTAGTGATCGCTGTCAGCACCAATGACGCCAGAGTTTCCATATGACCACGGGGGATCGGCATAGATAACGCGGAATGTTCCTACGGGAAGCGGTGAGGACTCAAGTCCCCTTGCCTTCTCGTCCCGTCTGAGGCTGTTGGCAAGGCGCAACACGCCGTTAGTGGTGATCTCGCCCCTGCTCTCTCTCATGGAGGCGAAATGCTCCTCAAGTTTTTCCTCGGGAACTTCCGCGACTTTTTGCCAGCGGTGGGACTGGTTGCGGGATATGCCGTTGGGGATCGCTGTACCATCGTGGTACACCGTCTTTGGATCGCCCCCCTCATGGCGCACCGTTTCCCTGAGCATCCCCCCCAGTTTCCGCTCGGCCCGTATCTTCAGCTCGGCGGCTTCATTCTGGGCCTCCAGGAAGCCGCCCTGCTGCTTGGTGTAGACGCGGATGGCCTCTGCCTTGTCCCGGATGTCCTTCACATCGTCCAGGGTCTTGGCTTCCATCAGTGCCTTTTGAGCAATTCCGATCTGCGTCAAAGCTGTACTCATCCAGCTTCCCCCTTTCCGTTCCTCGTCCCCTTGTCGTGCAGGTCGGTGAACTCGGCCTCGATGGCGTCCGCCGGGAGACCCTTGTCGTGGAGCTCCTGCACCTCGGCGCCAAGCTCGGTCAGGCGCTTGAGTTCTGGCACCGTCAGGAGGGACGGATCGAAGGCGGCGCCCGTGGCCTCGGGTATTTCGGGCTTTTGGGGCTCGTCCCGGCGCTCGCTGCTTCCCCACCTGTCCCGGAACCTGTGGCCGAGCCACCACTTGGGATCGGTTATCTTGACGAGCTTGATGGCATCCCGCTCAGAGGATGAGATCGCAACCTGGACCGTGTGCAGAAATTCGGCGAAAGGCTCCTCTCCAGAATGCCCTCGCTTCATCCAATCGTAGAAAACTCGCCTCGATATGCCCGCCAGTTGTACCGCTGTCTCGACGTAGCACCCGGCGGCGATGGACGCGCATATGCCCTTTTGCACCTGGGGAGTAAGGGCGGTGGGCCGCCCCCGTCCATTTCTGGGGGCCAATTCGGCCTTTTCTCTATTCCGTTTTCCAGCCATCTATCACAACTCTCCTGAATTTGAGGGCACTATCCCTAGGGCGATCCATGCTGCCGCCTGGCACAGGGGACATCTAATTTGCTCCCCAGGGGTCTCCTCACCACACGAAATACACCCCGTATCGGCATTCTTGCCCTCTGGCAGTACAAACAGAGGCACTGGACTGTGCTCCTTGAGCTGCCCCCGGAACGCTACGGCTCG
>JAVEPB010000030.1 GCA_030922375.1 bacterium
CCATCCTGGTGCGCACGGCATCCTTCGTGCTTTTTCATTTTGCAAGGCTTCCCTGCCACGATGCCACCAATGGCTTTCGTCTTTTTTCACGCCGGGTTGTGGATGTCATAGAGGTGGAATCGTCTGCCGGTTTCACCTACAGCATTGAATTGCTGGTCAAGAGTCACCGCATGGGCTGGCGTATCGAAGAGGTTCCCTCCTGTTGGTATGAACGCAGACAAGACCAGGGGCAAAGCCGTTTCCGCTTATTACAGTGGTTACCCGATTATCTGCACTGGTTTTTCTACGTCTTTGCCACCACGTGGCTGTGCCGTGGGCCGGAAACGGTTCTGTTAAAAACGCAGGTCGGAAGCCGATAGAAAAATACCCGGGATTTCAGGCCGGGCCATTTCCCGGAACGAGGATGTCAATGCGGCATCCCGTTTCATGGGAGCGGAAGACGGCATCGAGAAGAATCTGCACCCGGAGCCCGTCTTCGAGACCGGGCCCGGGGGGCGGCCCGTCCGCCGCCAGTCCATCCAGGAACCGGCTTGCCAAACGCCCCACCGCCACGATGCGGCCATCTCCTTCATAGTCGTCGATGGCGTCGGATACGGGGAGCCGCTTTGCTTCGTCATCTGTCCGCTTTCTCACGGACAGCGTGAAATTCTTCACATAATCCGCCGATGGATTACCAAGCGTCATCTTCCCCTCGTCCCCATAGACGGTCAGATGGTGACCTTCCCCGCCGAAGCTGTAAGCGTTCGCCGTGATGGCCACCGTCATGCCGCTTTCCATGGTGAGCGCTATAAGGGCTCCGGTCTCGCCGGGGCGTGGATCATCGGGCGCCCTGAAAAGACTGGCCGACACCGATGTCACGTGGCCAAACAGCCATTCCAGATAATGAAAGCTGTGAGAAAGGAACATATTGACCAAGCCGCCTCCCTTGGTTGTATGGTTCTTCCAGCCCTCAAGGCCTAGGCGGTTGCCTTCGGTTTCCATATGCCAGACCAGGACAGCCTGTCGCAAGACTCCCAGTTGCTCTTCGTCGAGTATACGTTTGGTCTCCTGCCAGGCTGCTATCTCGGGAAAGATGAAATCCACCATGCCGACGGCTTTTGCATCGCGCGCAACGGCGACCAATTCCTGTGCCTCCTGCAAGGATGGGGCGAGTGGTTTTTCACAAAAAACAGCTTTGCCCTCATGCAGCGCCGCCACGGCCACCTGGGGCTGCATTGCTGGCGGCAAGGCGATGGCAACGGCATCCACATACGCAGAATTTACAAGTTCGCGCCAATCTCCGAAATGCCTGGTAATGCCGAGAGATTCGTCCGTCGTAGCGGTTTTTTTTTCGCTGCTTCCCGCTATGGCCTCGATTCGGCAACGGTCATCCAGCCGGAAGGCCGGGGCAATGACCCGTGCCCCGAAACCCGCGCCTACAATCCCAATTTTAAGCGGTTCAGAAACGGGCATGTTTCAGATCATTCCATTTTTTGGCTATCCCCAGAAGACCGCCGAAGGCAAGCATGAGGATCAGCGGATGAACGGCGGGTTCGTATCGTGAATAGGGCGCATAACCCAGCGCGCAGGCAAGCACGAGATAAGGGACGGTTACGGCCGCCAAGCGTAGGAGGAACTTTCTCTGTGGTGCAAATGGGATAAACCAGCATACCAGCAAGGCAACAGGGCCTCCCGCATTCCGGACAAAATTCCGTAGAAAATTCCCCAAGGGGAAAAGAGCGTTGCTAATGGGAAAGGAGACTTTATGGTCGGTAATGATCTCCCGTTGCATTTCTGTCGGCAAATGGGCTTCGGCACAGCCGCCTATGTTATAGGGAATTTGGGAATAATGAGTTTTATTCCAGTAAGTAAAAACAGGAAAAAGAGATATCTGCTTGCCGGAGATCTGAACGCTGATCTCACCCTCCGCATCGATTCCGAACATGGAGAGCAAGTTGGACAGGGAGAACATGGCCAGAAGAGAAGCAAGTCCGGGCTGGGCTGAAACAGTCTCGATGGCGACGGATCCAAGAAATTGGTTCATGCCCGCCAGGCCGAGCCGCTTGCGAAGCTCCTCTGGTACATAGTCGGTATAAAATCCATTGGGCTGGATAAAGAAATTGTCGGCGAGGGCTTCCGGATCGCCATCGAAGCGGCCGAAATATTCTTCATAATCGTCCCTGTAGGTACCATCCGGGCGTTGCTGCGCGCGTTCCATCCACGGTTCCAGAGCGCGGTAGCTTTCCGGGTTCTCTGAGACGATTTCTACGATTAAATTCCATAGTTTCCTGCTTTGTGGGCCGTTCTCCGGCCGGATGAAAGAGGCATTGCCTTGGGCAGTATTCCAACCGAAGTTCTTCTCCCATCCTTTCAGCTCGGGACGCTTCCCCCAGTAAATCATCCAGAAAGATTGCCGCCCCGCCCAGTTGTGGAAGCTGCCCAACAGGGAC
>JAVEPB010000031.1 GCA_030922375.1 bacterium
ACGGCACGATGTATCCGGTCATCACGCGGGAATTCTATGGGCCAAAACGGGTGGGAATTCTTTTTGGAACATTCACGGCCGGCGCCAGCGTGGGGATGGCTTCCGGGAGTTTCCTCGGGGGAGTCTTTCACGACCTGGCCGGCAACTACATACCCGCATTCATCTTCAGCTTATCGATGGGGGTCATCTCTCTCATCTTGGTGTGGCTCTATCCCAAAAGAAGAACCATATCCGGAGATATCAACCCCGCATCCCGGAGAGAGAACCCTTCGATGGGCTTGAGTTCAGAACAAACCGCATGAAGATGACCTTCTCCCTAAAAGCGTCTATAAATCATTCCCCGGAAGGACTGAGCGCGTCATGCGGGAATTGCCCCGGAATCCGGAGGCCGGGCGCCCTCAGGCCCGGAGAAGCCGCACCTTTCAGATATCCCCTTGGCCATCTCCCAAGGCGAACAGATTATGGGACGTGAATTCAATCCAGCCGGCCGGGATCATCATTCGGAACCCTCATCCGAAATCAACATTCCCGAGCTCTTAAACACCGCCCTTTCCCGCCACCGGGCCGGGGACCCCGCCGCCGCCGAAACCCTTTGCCTCCAGGTGCTCGCTCAGGAGCCCGCTCACCCGGATGCGCTCCTTTTTCTCGGTGTGCTCCGCCATCAATCGGGTAAGAGCGAGGAGGCGGCCGAATACATTTCGAAGGCCATTTCCCTCAAGCCCGGCCAGGCGAATTTCCACAGGGAGATGGGGCACGTCCAATCCGCCCTCGGCGACCCGGCCGGAGCCGAGAAATCCTTTCGAGAGGCCATCCGCCTCGATCCCGGCGATTTTGAAGCGCTGTTTCACCTCGGTGTCCTGCTAAAAACACTCCAGAAGCTCGAGGCCGCCGCCGAGACCCTCGAGGGCGCTCTTCGCCTCAGGCCCGGCGATATCAGGGCGCAATTATTCTTGGGCGCGGCCTACTACGAAATGAACGACATCGGTAATTCGGAGGAACTTTTCAGAATGGTTCTTCAAACGAATCCGGACCTCGCCGAGGCCCATTTTGGGCTGGGCGCCGTCTTCTGGCTGAAAAAAGACCATGCGGGAGCGGAGGACCACCTTCGCCGAGCGATCCGGCTCAAGCCCGGCTCACTCAACGTCTATTTTTTTCTGGGCGCCGTATTCGCCGACGCCGGAAAATTCGGCGAAGAGAACGCCGTCTACAAGGAGGCGCTGGCCCTGTGGCCGGACAATGCGGCCCTCGGACTTCTCTCGGATATATATCTGCCGCCCATCTGCCAATCGAGCGAGGAGATCGACGAGCGGAGAAAAAAACTCGGACAGGCCCTGAAAGGCTACGACCCGGATTCTCTCGATATCGCGCCAAAGGATCTTCCGACAATGGGAAGGCCGCTTTCTTTCTTTCTGGCCTTCCAGGGGAGAGACGATCTTGAACTGAAGTCGAGTTATGCCGACCTGTTTTCACGAAGTCTCAGGTCCAGGTTTCCCGGCATGTTCCCGGCCACCTCTCCCGGCCGGCCGGCGGTAGGAACCCCACCCCGCGGGGGAGCGCCGCCCCGCATCGGCATCGTCGCCACCCAACCCGCGCAATTCCTCTTGTGGATCAGGGGGCTCATCAACTATCTGACTCCCGGACGATTCCGCACCTCGATTGTGTGCACCCCCGAATGTCATGCCGGAATCGCGGGTCATATCGACGAAGCGGCGGGGATCGAGTATTTGATCATCGACCGGAATTTCGAGCAGGTGTGACCTGCCCCCAATAGTGATACCAATCCTTATGTTATCTCAGAAGCCAATGCTGGAGGGCTGGTGTGCTCCCCGGATCCTGACCCAGCCCAACTGCGACTTTTCTGGCAAAATCACCCTAACCAGAGGAGAGATTTGCCATGAAGAGGA
>JAVEPB010000032.1 GCA_030922375.1 bacterium
GGTTCGCCGAGAACCTGAAAATTCCCCCGGGCGGCGCGCTGCTCGAAATCGGCTGCGGGGACGGGAACTGGTTCGAAACCTGGGCGGGCTGTCTTGGAGCGGAAGGGTTCATCGCCGGCATCGACAAAAACGAAGAGTTGATCGCCCGAGGGGCGGAGCGGAAAATCGCGTGCCGCAAGCTTCTCCTGCGAATGGATTTCAATGATCTCACCGCGTTCCTGCCGGAGACGTTCGACTGCGCCGTCGCGCCCTACTCGATCTACTACGCCGACGACGCCCGCGAGACGATGGAGGCGATACGCTCCCTGCTGAAGGAGGGAGGCTGGGGCTACCTCATCGGCCCGACCGAGCGCAACGCGGACGAGCTTTATCAACTGAACAAGCTCCTGTTCGGATTCGAAAGCGACGACCCGACGAAGCGGCGGGCCTGCCGGATCGAGGAGGAGTTTCTTCCGGCGGCGAAGGAACTGTTCGCCGAGGTCGCGAGCCGGCGCGTCCCCCGCATGATCAATTTCCCCTCGCTGGACCACTACTGCGAGTACTACCGGGCGACGCTGCTCTTCCGTGAGTCCTGCAAAAAGGCGGGCCGGACCCCGTCGGCCGGCGAAATCGCCGATTGCGGCTGGGAAAATCTCGCCCTCTCGAAGGAGGTCGTCGTCGTCGAGGCCCGCCGTTGATTGTGGCCCGCGGCTGAGCGGGCCCCGCTGCTGAGCGGGACCCGGATTTTCCATCCAATATCTTTTCAGGAACACCAGGGAGAATCGTCATCGCACAGCCAGGCGCCATTCTCGTCATCGCTCCCCACCCGGACGATGAGACACTCGGGCCGGGGGGTACCCTCCTCCGGCGCGCCGACGAGGGCTGGGAGCTTCACTGGCTGCTCGTGACCGACGGGCAGCACGCAACCGGCGAGGCATCTGACGAACGGCGCGAACGGGAGATCGAGGCCGTCGCCGGACGCTACGGCTTTAAAAGCGTCCGCCGCCTGAAGATGCCGGTCTCGGCCCTCCACCGGGTGCCCGAGACGGAGCTCTACGAAGGAATCGCCGGAGCGATCCGCGAGGCGGAGCCCTCCGAGGTGCTGCTCCCCTTCCGGAGCGATGCCCATAGCGACCATCACGCCGTCAACGCGATCGGCTGGTCCTGCTCGAAATCGTTCCGCTTCCCCTCGATCCGCCGGGTGCTCATGTACGACACGCCCTCGGAGACCGATTTCTCGCACCCGGGCGATCCGTTCGTCCCCGGTGTGCTGGTGGACGTCACCGGTTACATGGATCGCAAAATCGAGATCATGGGAATCTACGAGAGCGAATTGAGGGCGCACCCTTTTCCTCGCTCCGAGGAAGCCCTTCGGGCGCGGGCGACGCTCTACGGCGCGATGGCGGGCTGCGTAGCGGCCGAGGGTTTCATGCTCATGCGCGACATCGATCGTCTCTGAGGCTCAATCCTTCCGGTACTCCGAGATTTCGACGAGGTTGCCGTCCGGGTCGCGGATGTAGACCGAGGTGATCGGCCCCTCGGCGCCCGACTTGGGGACGGGGCCCACCTCGATGGAGACGCCTGCCTCCCCGAGTTGGCGGATGACCTCCGCTATCGGCTCCTCGCTGATCAGGCAAAAATCCCCCGCCCCGGGGGCGGGCGCCCTGGCCTTGGGCTCGAACTCGCGCCCCGCCTGGTGAAGGTTGATCTTCTGGCGGCCAAAGACGAGCGCCCACCTGCCGCCGCCGAATTCGACGGCCCTCATGCCCAACACCCGCTCGTAGAATTCGCAGGTGGCCGGAATCGAGCGCACCGTCAGGACGAAATGATCGATCGCGGAAATCTTCATCGGCGGGTCAACGCTCCTCCCGGCCCCGGTTTCGGACTCGAAACGGCGAAATGGGGCCGCAATCTCCCATTCCCAAATCACCATCATCTCCGAATGCCGGAGGAAGGTCCACGTCGAATCCGCCCGGACCATTCTTTTTCCCTGATTGGACAGCCGGGGGAAGGAATCAGTAAAATCGGCATACAGATTTATTTTCCGCCAAACCCTGGAGAATATTAAATGCCAACTCCCGCGGAACTCGCGGAATGGGTCAACGATGCGCGGGACCGAACCTGCGAACTCGTGGCCGACCTTTCGGACGATCAACTCATCGGCCCGAAGCTCATCTGCGTGAATCCGCTTCTTTGGGAGATCGGGCACATGGCCTGGTTTCAGGGAAAGTGGCTGCTGCGCGGCATCAACGGGCACGAACCGATCCGCGCCGACGAGGACGAACTCTACGATTCCATGGAAATTCACCACCACACGAGGTGGGATCTTCCCCTGCCCCCGCGCCGGGAAACCTATCGCTACATGGACCAGGTCGTCGCCAAGGTGATGGAGCGCGTCGAAAGCGGCGGCCTGACCGAGGACGAGGCCTATCATGTCATGTACGGGGTCTATCACGAGGATATGCACACCGAGGCCTTCTCCTACACGCGCCAGACCCTGGGCTACCCTGTTCCCTCGGGACTCCTCGAATACACCGAGCGCACCCGCACGAAAGAGGATATCGGCGGCGGACCGCTCCCCGGCGACGCGCGGATACCGGGCGGCGTCTATATGCTCGGCGCCCCCAGGGACGAGCCCTTCGCCTTCGATAACGAGAAGTGGGCGCACCCGGTCGAGATCGCACCCTTCGCCATCGCCCGGGCGGCGGTGACGCAGACCGAGTTCTCGGAGTTCGTCGACGGCGGCGGCTACCGGAACGAATCGCTCTGGTCCGGGGAGGGGTGGAAGTGGCGCGCCGAGGAGGATTCACAGCATCCCGTTCATTGGCGCCCGGGCGCGGACGGTTGGGAGCGGCGCAACTTCGACGAGTGGGTGCCGCTCGAGCCGCACCGGCCCGTGATTCACATAAACTTCTACGAGGCCGAGGCCTATTGCCGGTGGGCGGGCCGGCGGCTGCCCACCGAGGCCGAGTGGGAGCTGGCCGCCTCGGGCGAACGGTCCGCCTCGGGCGGCGGATTCACCGGGCGAAAGCGGCGCTACCCCTGGGGAGACGAGCCGCCCACCCCGGATCGGGTCAACCTCGACTGGCGGCACATGGGCTGTGTGGACGTCGGCGCGTTTCCAAAGGGCGACAGCGCCTTCGGATGCCGCCAGATGCTCGGGAACACCTGGGAATGGACCAGCTCGGTTTTCGCCCCCTTCCCCGGCTTCGTCGCCGACCCCTATAAGGACTACTCCGAACCCTGGTTCCACTCGCGCCGGGTGCTTCGCGGAGGCGCCTGGCCCACCCGCTCCCGGTTGATCAGGAACCTGTACCGAAACTATTTCACGCCCGAGCGCAAGGATGTCTGGGCCGGATTCCGGACCTGCGCCCTCTAGACGCCGCAGCGCCAAAGGCCGATGAAAATATCCCTGGTGACTCCAGCCCCTCCCCGCTCCCGTAAGGGAAACCGCGTCACCGCGATTTCGTGGTCGCGCCACCTCCGGGCCCTGGGCCACCGCGTCCACATCGAAGAGGAATACACCGGGCGCGATTGCGATCTGCTGATCGCCCTTCACGCACGGCGAAGCTTCCCCTCCGTCGCGCGGTTCCGGGAGGCGCACCCCGGCCTGCCGCTGATCATCGGGCTCACCGGAACCGACCTCTATCAGGATATCCGCACCGACGCCGACGCCCGGCTTTCCCTCGAACTGGCCGACCGGCTGATCGTCCTTCAGTCGATGGGAGTGGAAGAGCTGCCCAAGCGCCACCGCTGCAAGGCACGGGTAATCGTCCAGTCCGTCAAGGCGCCCGCCGGTGATTTCAAGCCGCGCAAGGGCTCCTTCGAGGTGTGCGTCGTCGGCCATCTGAGATCGGTCAAGGACCCGTTTCGAGCGGCGAAGGCCACCCGGCTGCTCAAACCTCCATCGAAGATCAAGGTGGTCCAGGCGGGAGGCGCCCTGACCAAGGAGATGGCGGATCAGGCCCGAACCGAAGCGAAGACCAACCCGCGATATAAGTGGATCGGAGAGATTCCCCGCTGGAAGGCCCTACGGCTTATATCGAAAAGCCGGCTGCACGTCCTCAGCTCGGAAATGGAGGGCGGCGCCAATGTGCTCTGCGAGGCCATCGCCTGCTCGGTGCCGACGCTGGCCTCCCGCATTTCGGGCTCCATCGGGCTGCTGGGGGAGGACTATCCGGGCTACTTCGAGGTGAAGGACACCGACGGGCTCGCGTCGATGCTGGACCGGGCCGAGAAAGACCCCGATTATTACCGCGAGCTCAAAAACTGGAGCAAGCGGATCAAGTCAATTGTCTCGCCTTCGACCGAGCGCAAATGCTGGAAGGATCTGATCGCCGAATTCTCGGCCTGATCGCCCTCAGTCGATCTGTAGATAGACGACGGCGAACAGCCGCCCGGGGTCCGTCCACACCCGCTCGGCCCTAAAGCCAACCTCCGCCGCGAACGCCGAAAAATCATCGACGTCGTACTTGTGCGAATTTTCGGTGTGGATGGCCTCGCCCTCCCGGAAGGCGAACGTCTCCCCGCCGAGCCGCACGCTCTGGTCCACCCGGCTCACCAGGTGGCTTTCGATTCGCCGCTCGCCGGAATTATAAAACGCGAGGTGACCAAATTTCTCGAGATCGAAATCGGCGTCAAGCTCCCGGTTCATCCTGCGGAGAATGTTTTTATTGAACTCCGCCGTCACGCCCAGGCCGTCGTTATAGGCGGCTTCGAGCTTTTCGACTTCCTTAATGAGATCGATTCCGACCAAAAGCCCGCCTCCGCTTCCGCAGGTTTTCGCCATGTTCTTCAGAAGCGCCGCCGCCTCCTCCGGCATCAGGTTGCCTATCGTGGAGCCGGGGAAATAGGCGACGGCACGCGCGGACTTCCGCTTCGTCGGCGGCAGATCGAAAGGCTCGGAGAAATTGGCGCAGACAGGAAGAAACTCGATTTTCGGGAAAATCGCGGCCAGATCCTTCGCCGAGCGAATCAGGAACTCCCGCGATATATCCACCGGAATGCACGCCACCGGCTCTATCAGGCGCTCCAGGAGGATGCGCGTTTTCAGGGCCGAGCCGATCCCGTACTCGACGATGGCGCATCCCGGTCCGATGGCCTCGGCCATCTCGGCGGCATACTCTTGCATGATGGCGATCTCGGTGCGCGTCGGGTAGTACTCTTCGAGCTCGCAAATCCGCGCGAAAAGCTCCGAACCCCGCTCATCGTAGAAATACTTGCAGGGGAGCGTTTTCCGGGGTTTCCGAAGGCCCGCCAGCGCTTCTTCGAGAAAACTGGCGGCGGTGGGCTCGTAATCGATTAGCTGGATTCCCTCATCCTGATTCACACGGACCTCTTTCACAATTTATCCGCCGGCGGGCGGGCGCGAAAATTTCCGGGCCGGGGCCCTTTTCGAATTTATACATACGGGTCGGTGACAGGGCGTGAAACACTCATTCAAAGACAGAGTGAGCATGGACTCCCGGCAGGGTAGCACAAAGATCGGCCGATTCAACCGAATGCCCCCGGCCGCCTTGGGGCTCACCTAAAGCCGGGGCGCGAGGCGAAGCCCCTCCGGTACGAGGAACCGCTCGGCCAGATCGAACCCCCACTGAACAATCAGGGCGAGCGCCGCGGCGGGCACCGCCCCCTCGAGGATGAGCCCTACATCGTCAAGCCGGATGCCCGTCAGGATCGGCTGGCCATATCCCCCGGCCCCGATGAGGGCGCCAAGCGTCGCCGTGCCCACATTGATCACCGCCGAGGTCTTCACGCCCGCCAGGATTGCGCGCGAGGCCATGGGCAGCTCCACCCGCCGCAGCCGCGCCAGGGGCGGAAGACCCAGCGCCGCCGCCGACTCCCTGAGACCCGCCGGAATATCGTGGAGGCCGGCGTGGGTGTTCCTCACGATGGGAAGCAGGCTGTACAGAAACAGCGCCATCATCGCCGGCGGCCCGCCGATGCCGAGAAGCGGGATCATGAACACGAGGACGGCGAGCGAGGGGATCGTCTGAATGACGCCGACGGCGCCGAGTATGACCCGCCCCGCGGCCTCCCGCCTGGCGGCGACAATCCCCAGGGGGATGGAGACGAGAATGGCGGCGCCCAGGGAGATCAGAACCAGATAGAGGTGATTGCGGGTGTTGCGCAGGAACCGGCGCCAGCGCGTATCCTCTTCGGCAACCGACCGGACGCCTATCGATTCCCGGAGAAAATCGGATGCCACCCGGCTCTCCGGAGTCTTCTCGATTTTCGCCCGGGCGTTCAGCCCGATCATCCGGCCCTCGCCGATTCGCCCCTCGAGGCGGAGGATGGAGCGCACGGCCGCCGGGGCGGTTTTCTCGAGCCCCGTTTTGTAGAGGATCACGGCATCATAGCGGGGGAAGTGGCCCAGGTCGTCCTCGAGGGCGAGCAGGTCGTAATACCGGATATCCGCGTCGGTCGAGTAGAGATCGATCACCTGAACGCTTCCGCTATCGAGCGCCCGGTAGGCGATGTCGTGGTCAAGTCCGCGGACGAACGTCTGGGGAAGGCGGTATCGGCCCTTGAGACTGGGCCATCCGTCCCCCCGGTTTAAGAACTCATTCGTGAGCCCGAACTTCAGGGCGGGGTGAGTACGGAGATCCGAGATCGAACGGATGCCGAGTTTGCGCGCAACCTCCTTTTTCATTCCCATCGCGTAGGTGTTGTTGAAGCCGATGGGTCGGCTCATCGAGACGCCGCGCTTTTTCAGCGCCGCCCGGATGTCGGCCTCTTTTTTCAGACTCCGGCCGGCCAGGATTTCCTGGCCGATGGTTCCGGTGTACTCGGGATAGATGTCCACCTCCCCGGCGAGGAGGGCGTTCCAGAGGATGCGCGTGCCGCCGAGTTCGCGGCGGTGGCGGGCGGCGCTTCCCGAGTCCCGCACGAGGCCCGAGAGAATCTCGCCGAGGATGACGGACTCGGTGAATTTCTTCGAGCCCACCGTGACTTCGTTTCCAGAGGCGGACGGGAGCACGGCGGCGGCCGGGAAGGCGGCGATGAAAAACGCGAGGGCAATTCCCCACGGCCCGCCTACGAATTTCATTCGCCCCGCCCGCCCATCGCGTCGAGCGGGCTCCGCTGGGCGTTGATGAAGCGGGTGACGAAATCATCCGCCGGCCGGCGGAGGAGATCCTCGAGGCTGCCCCGCTGATGGATTAGACCCTCTTTCATCAGAAAAATGTCGTCTCCGAAAAAACCCGCCTCGCCGATATCGTGCGTCACCATGACAACGGTTTTGTTCAGTTGCCGGAAAATTTTCCGGAGATCGTCCTGGAGTTCGTGGCGAATCATCGGGTCGAGCGCACCGAGCGGCTCGTCGAGAAGCAACACCTCGGGGTCGAGCATGAGGGCGCGCATGAGGCTGACGCGCTGGCTCTGGCCGCCGGAGAGTTGGGCGGGAAACCGGTCAAGCCCACCCCGGGGGAACCGGGTCAGGGAGGCGAGTTCTTCAAGGCGGCCCTCGATCCGCTCGCCGGGCCATCTCAGGTGGCGGGCCATCAGCGTCACATTGTCCCGGGCCGTCAGGTGGGGAAAAAGCCCCCCGTCCTGGATGACATAGCCCAGCCGTCGCCTCAGAGCGAGAATATTCGAGGGAACGAGGCGCTCACCATCCAAAAAGACCTCGCCCGAGTCCGGGGAAACGAGGCCGATCATGAGCCGAAGGAGGGTGCTCTTGCCGCATCCGCTCCGCCCGATCAGAACGCTGGTCCGCCCCGGCTCGATCTCGATCGAGAGCGGGCCGGCCGCGCGCGAACCGCCGTAGGATTTCGACACCCCTTCGAGCTTCAGCAAATGGAGCCTCCCGCCAAAATTTCAGTCACTTTATCACATGCGCTTGCGGCGGAAGCCGGACGGAGTCGCAGGCCGAAAACTGAAAAACGGGATGGGTGTCAGCGAATGAGGATGGATGAAGCGGGTACGTCAGAGAGCCGGGAACCCACTGAACCGCCGCCGATGGGGGCCACTGAACCGCCGGTGGCGAGGGGCGGAGCCCCGGAGAGAGACGAAACTAGGCGGCGTGGCTTACGGCGAGTTCGTGCATGGAAATATGGCAGGGGAAGTAGAGAACCTCTCCCCGCGGGTCTTCGATGACGACCGTGCAGGAACCGAACTCCTTCAGCATTCTCAGGAGCGAGTTAATTTCCCACTCCTCGCGTCGCCTGACGCCGATGCTCCAGATAAGCCGCTCGGAGAGTTCTCCAATGGCCTCGTCCACTTTCCAGGTAATGCTCGGATGCTCCTCGGAGTAAAAGTCCACGATTAACCCTCCTAAATCACTGATTATTTAAGCATTTTTCCTGGAACAGGGATTGCGGCCCTGCCCGCCGGAACTCCTCTGATCCTTCATCATCTCTTATCGGCCGGAAAAGGCCCGGCCTTAATGGAAAAACCGAGAATGAAAAATCGAGGAAATCGGGCGCTATCTTCCCGCCTCCGGGGCGAGGCAGGTTCGAAGGGAGGAAGCCATCCGCCTCATCAGCGAAAAATACATGTCTCCGCCCGGCTCGAGGTCCGCACCGAGGGGATCGAGCACCCCCAATCTCGCGCCTGTTCCCTCCATCACCGTTTTGACCAGCCGGGGGGTAAACTGGGGCTCGGCTAAAATACAGGCCACCCGGAGCGAGCGAATTTTTCTCCGAATCAGCGTAAGGCGCTTCGCCCCCGGCCGCCGTCCGGGAGCGACGGCGATGGCCCCCGCCGGACTCAGGCCAAACCGCGATTCAAAATACCGGTAGGCATCGTGAAATACGACATAGGGCGCCCCCGCCAGAGGATCTAGCTCCGTGCGGATTTCACCGGTGAGCGAATCGAGCCTTCGGGACAGCGCCGCCGCATTTTTCCGGTAGAGCGCCGCGTTCCCCGGATCCACCCGGCTCAACTCCGCCGCGATTTTTCGCGCCATGCGCTGGGCGTTTCGGGGGTCGAGCCAGATATGTGGATCGATTCCTCCGCCGTCTCCGGCGGGGTTGCCCTCCCCGGCCTGCGTCTTCTTGAGGCCTCCGCCCCCGGCCTCCCATGCCCCTGCCCGGCGGGTACCGGATCGGCGGGCGGGAAGGAGGATAAGACCCCTCGCCTCCAAAAGCGTGACGAGCGCGCCGCGCCGAAGAAGGGACCCGAGCGGCCGCTTGAGAGCGGTTTCGAGACCCTCTCCCACCCAGAATACGAGACGAGCCCGCCGGAGCGCCCGCGCGCCCGAGGGCCTCAGGGCATAGGAGTGAGGGGAGGCCGCACCGCGTATGAGAAGAGTCGGCTCCCCCGCCCCCCGCATCACGCTCGCCACCAGGGAGTGAATCGGCTTGATGGTGGCGACGACCGCCGGCGCCACCCCAGCCTGAGCAGCGGCACGGGAAACGGCTGGGATGGTAAGCAGAGAGCCCGCGAGCAGAAGGCCGACCAGGGAGCGCCTCATCGAAAATCACCTCAAATTTTAATGTATTCAACAGGGCGAAAATTTCGATCCGCCCGCCGTTATTTATGTTATAACATAACAATCAGAGCACTCCAACGGGGTTTCAGAGAGCCGCTACAGCGTTCCCGGGCGCTCAAAAGGGTTCCTAATCAATCGGGGTCGGGCGTTCTGATTCAAGCGGGTTCAAAGCCCCTGACACCCGCTTCATTACGCGCGTTTTTTTTAAAGACGCTTTTCGCCAGGAAACGATGATGCCGGCTCATGACCCGTGGGACCACAATCCGGAGGCTGCCTTTCTCCTCCGTGATTCCGACATTCACCCCGTGGCCGGAGGCCCCCCGGAGAATCTCAACCCAAAGGTCCCCAGCCCGGAGACACAAAGTCCGGAGGCATTCCACCCCCGCGATCACGATCACGGCCACTGCATTTCGGACGCCCTTTTAAAGGCCGAGGCGATATGCGCCAGACGGGGCGCGCGCCTGACCCCCATCCGCCGGAGCGTCCTCGGCCTCGTCTGGGAGAGCCACTCCCCCGTCGGCGCCTACGATATTTTAGAGCGCCTGAACACGGACAGCCGCCCGGCCGGCGAGCACATGAAATCCGGCAAACGCACAAATGCACCGATCACGGTCTACCGTGCCCTCGAATTCCTGATGGCCCAGGGCCTCGTTCACCGCCTCGCCAGCATGAACGCCTACACCGGCTGCGGCCTCCCCGATACCCCCCACGGCGCGCACTTTTTAATTTGCGACGATTGCGGCGCCGCCGCCGAGCTTTCTGACCCCGACATCGAGCGGGCTATCTCGCGCGGGGCCGCCCGCGCCGGATTCACCGTGAAGGCTCCCGTCGTCGAGGTGCAGGGCCGCTGCCCCGCCTGCCGGCCCTTCCAAGACGAGGATGATTAGATGCCCGCGCCCAGTAGTGATAACGAGGGGGCTCTGATTGAGGGCAAAGGCATCGGCCACGCCTTCGGAAAAAACAGCGTCTTAATCAACATCGATATCTCCGTGTCTCCCGGCGAGATCGTCACCCTCATCGGCCCAAACGGCGCCGGTAAAACCACCCTTGTCCGCGTCCTCCTCGGCCTCCTCCGGCCAGACTCGGGCGAAGTCGTGAGGCGCCCCGGCCTCATCGTCGGCTACCTGCCCCAGCAGCTCGCCATCGACCCCGTACTCCCGATGACGGTGCGCCGCCTGCTCCGGCTGACGAACCGGCCTACCACAGGCGAAATGCTGGAAGCCCTCGCGGAAACCGGGGCGGCCCACCTGATTGACCAGGCGGTGCAGGATCTTTCGGGGGGCGAGCTACAGCGGGTCCTCCTCGCGCGGGCGCTGGCCCGGCGGCCCGGCCTCCTCGTGCTCGACGAGCCCATTCAGGGCATCGACATCTCGGGCCAGACCGAGCTCTATGAGCTCATCGCCCAAATCCGGAGCCGGCGGGGCTGCGGCGTCCTGATGATCTCCCACGACCTTCACGTCGTCATGGCCTCGACCGACCGGGTCGTCTGCATCAACCGACACCTCTGCTGCTCGGGCCACCCCGAGACTGTGAGAGAGCACCCCGAATACATGGCCATGTTCGCTCCCCGCGAGGCCCAAAGTTTGGCTGTCTACACCCACAGCCACGATCACAGCCACGACCTCGCCGGTCACGTCGTGCCAATCGGGGAGCACGGCTCCCCCGAGTCGGGTCATGATCATGATCACGACCACCCGGACCACGATCACAACCACTCGGACCATGAGCACGGCCATTCAAACCATGACCATGAGCACGGCGGAGGCGGAGCCTCACCAGGAGGTGAGGCTCACCCGGGAGGGGCCTCATGATTTTTTTCGAGGACTTCATCTGGCGCGCCCTGCTCGGCGGGGCCGGGGTCGCGGCGGTCAGCGGCCCGCTGGGCTGCTTCATCGTCTGGCGGCGCATGGCCTATTTCGGGGACTCCGTGGCGCACAGCGCCCTGCTCGGCGTCGCCCTGGGGTTTTTCTTCGGTATCGACATCAGGCTCGGCACGCTCATCGCCTGCGTCTCGCTCGCGCTTTTTCTCGTCCTCCTCCAGGGACAAAAGCGCCTCTCCTCGGACACGATACTCGGCATCCTCGCGCACACCGCCCTCTCCGTCGGCCTCGTCACGATCAGCTTCATGGAATCGCTCCGGGTGGACCTGATTGGCTACCTTTTAGGCGACATCCTCTCGGTCACCTCCTCGGACATTGCGTGGATTTACGGTGGCGGGGCGCTCGCCCTCGTCTGGCTCGCCCTCATCTGGCGGCAGCTTCTGGCCGTCACCGTCCACGAGGAACTCGCCCGGGCCGAGGGCATCTCCGTCTGGGCGGTCCGGGTTTCCTTCATGGCGCTCATCGCCTTCGTCATCGCGATCGCCATGAAGATCATCGGCATCCTCCTGATCACCTCGCTGCTCATCATCCCCGCCGCCACCGCGCGGCGCTTTTCTAAAACGCCCGAGCAGATGGCGGCCCTCGCCGCCCTTTTCGGCGGGCTCGCCGTCCTAGGGGGGATCATGGCCTCCCTCACCTGGGACACCCCGTCGGGACCGTCGGTTGTCGTGGCTGCTGCGGGGTTGTTTGCTGTTAGTTCGTTGGGGAGTGCAGTGATGGGGCAGAAATAATATATAGATATGGGGCTTTGAGGCCTCGGTTACACTGGAGATTCTCGACGATGACTAAACCAAGCGGAATCAAAGGCCCGTTGCGAATTCAGGTGGTAGAAGGCGGCGCAGTGGTCAGCTCGTTTGAGCAAATTCCCTTTTCGTCAAATAAGGCTGACCTCGAAAAAGGAATTGTTGACAAATTTTTTCTCTCGATGAACAAAGGTTTGGCAAAAAGCGGCGAAAAGTTTCTCCTTTTGGACCCACAACAAAACGAGGAGAACGATTTCGATTTTACTGTCACGTCCCCGGATGGACCAGCTTATCTAGAACTAATGGAGATCGCTCCTCTTCAGGGACCTCATGAGCATGCTCCAGCTGGCTATAGGCCATATGATTTTGCTCAGGCTATTTTTGACGGTATTCACCAAAAATCTCAGCGATACCCAAAAAATATGATCCAGGATTTGTATCTGCTTCTTTATGTAACTCATTGGACGTTCTCTCTTAATGAGGCCACACACAGGTGCCTAAAATATTGGTGCACTCACACTCCAACAGTTTTTCGGGCGATTTTCTCGTACGAGTCTTTGGACGATGAAGAAGGTGAACCTCGTTGGATTTTTCCGGTACCACCCAAGCTTTTGGCTAACTTTGATCCTGAGCAAGTCCGCGACCATTATTGTCTAAATCTCGATCCTCGAAAATTTAAGCTCATTCAGTGACCATGACCAAATTATGATTTCGAGCCATAACTACGACAACTATCAGAAAGGTTTTAAGTGCCTAATACGGGATTTGGAGGCAAAAAAAAGGACCAACCTTTGTCGGTCCTTTCCACTTCTCGAAATTTTATCAAAGCCGACCCTATCTTAGGCGAGACGTGTTTATTAAGGAATTTCACTTCCCTCTCTCAGGAATTTATTGACGGCTGTAAGATATGCTCGCAACGAATTTTGAAGGATCTCAACTATCGGTCGCATATCACTCCAAAATTCTCTACTAGCCTTGTTCGTTTCTTCAACTGCATCTATATACCTTTGTTTATCATCCGATTTAGAAGCATCAACTTCCTCTATAATAGTTATCTTTATCTTCCCAAAACGCGTTCTCACAATTTTACTGGCTCGCAATGCAGTGTTCAAAACCTCCTCAGCACATATTCGAACGGCGTGATCATGTTCAAAATACAATGACGTGCCCCCCTCACGTCGGTCCATGCTGAAGCAGCGGATTTTCGATACTCTTTCGGTATGAACCGCCCAACTTGGGGGGATATTCCATGTCCAGGAAGCGCCACACACCAGAGCAGATCATCGGCAAGCTGAGGGAG
>JAVEPB010000033.1 GCA_030922375.1 bacterium
ATACGCATCTCCGTTGGAAAAATAGATATGAAGGCCACCCTCTCGGATGGCCCCACCTCGAATCGCCTATGGGAAATTCTTCCTATTTCTGCGAGTGTAATTACATGGGGCGAGGAAATCTATTTTACAATTCCGCTCGAAATGCCCCTGGAGTCCTCAGCCCGGGAGGAAATGACGGTTGGGGAAATCGCCTATTGGCCTCCCGGGAAAGCTTTTTGCATATTCTTCGGTCCGACACCGGCCAGCACAGGAGAGGTCCCCCGGGCCGCGAGTGCGGTGAATCCCCTGGGCGAAGTAGAAGGAGATGCAAAACGCCTGCTGGAAATCCAAAATGGGGAAAAAGTTCAGATCGAGAGGGCCCAATGAACCGGAAGGAACAATCTTTTTTCAACTTTGAAGCTGCCCCGTGCGCGGTGCTTCATTACAGCGAAATCGGCCTAAAGGGGAGAAACCGCCCCATCTTCGTTGACCGGCTCCGCCATCAGTTGGAAAAAACCACGCGCCCTTTCGGCACCGGCCGGGTTCAAAAACTCCCCGGACGGCTCTTACTCGGCCTGGGAGAAGAGGTCGATTGGCCGGAAGTGTGCGAGGCGCTCACCCGCGTTTTCGGGCTGGCCTATTTCGCCCGGGCACTACGTGTGCCCCTCGACTTGGATTTCGTTTGTGAAGCCGCCCTTAAAATGATCGCCCCGCAGCACATATCTACTTTTCGTGTCCGTACGCGGAAAGGATTCGAGAGCGTTCCGATCAGCACGCGCGAATGGAACACCATCATCGGCGGCCAGATCCAAGCTCGACGTCACCTGCCGGTCAATCTGGAGATGCCCCAAACCACTGTGACCGTCGAAGCCCTGCCGGACGAAGCGATCGTTTATTCCGAACGCGTTCCGGGGCCGGGAGGGCTTCCCGTCGGAACAAGTGGCCGGGTAGCCGCAATGCTTTCGGGAGGGATCGATTCTCCTGTCGCCGCGTACCGGATGTTGAAGCGGGGCTGCGAAGTCGTTTTCGTCCACTTTCACGGCGCGCCGTACGTCAGCCGGGCATCTGCCGAAAAAGCGCTCGATCTCGCCGGTATTCTCGATGGCTATCAACTCGGCAGTCGAATCTATCTTGTTCCTTTCGGAAATTTACAAAAGGAAATCGTTTTATCGACAGCACCCACAAGTCGGGTCGTCCTCTACCGGCGGTTTATGGCCCGCATCACCGACCGAATTGCTACCCTCGAAAACGCGAAGGCCATCGTGACAGGCGAGAGCTTGGGCCAAGTTGCCAGCCAAACCCTCTCTAACCTGATCGCTATAGACGAAGCCGTCGACACTTCGATCCTGCGGCCCCTATTGGGGATGGACAAGGAGGAAATTGTGTCGGAAGCGAAGGCCATCGGCACATATGAAATTTCGATCGAACCCGATCAGGATTGCTGTTCCCTTTTTGTTCCTGGCCGCCCCGCCGTCCGCTCCGCATCCACACACCTTCGCAAACTCGAATCCGCGATGAAAGTGGAAAGGATGGTCGAACAGACGCTGGAGGAAAGCGCGGTCCTCGAGATCCGACGGGGGAAACGGCCCCAAGCCAAGTACTTATCCGAAGTGTTTTCGTTGGAGAATTCGAGCGCATCATGCGAGGCGGAATCGATAGGTTCGGACAACTCTAAATCAGTACGTTGACATCGCACATATTTCGATTATTTTTTGTGGTAATTTTTCTAATCGTTTTTTTATGCCATGCTATTTGAGATCAAGCATATCTAAGAATGAGAAATCAATAAAAGAAGGATCTCTCAATAAATACTCTTTCTCTGCGATAAAGTTCCTCGTCATAAAACACTTTTTCCTCCCTTACTTCCAACTTCTCATGAAATCTCGCTCCTCCTCCAAGCCCACGTAAAACCCCCCAGGCCAAGGGCCATACCCGCCGCGAAAATGGGCCATGGAAATGCTCCCGGCATCTCCCCTCGCATGACCTCCGGTCCCAGCCAGATGAAAGAGATGATAATGAGAAAGGCCGCGAGGAGCTCGGCCGTCCACCC
>JAVEPB010000034.1 GCA_030922375.1 bacterium
CTGGGAGATGAGGACTTCGGCCTCCCTCAGCTTGCCGATGATCTGCTCTGGTGTGTGGCGCTTCCTGGACATGGAATATCCCCCCAAGTTGGGCGGTTCATACCGAAAGAGTATCGAAAATCCGCTGCTTCAGCATGGACCGACGTGAGGGGGGCACGTCAAGCTGGCGAGGGCATCGTCGAGCCACCCCAGCTCCTGCAGCGCGGTCCCCAGGTTGCTGTGCGCCGCCGCGTAATCCGGCTTTGCGGCAACCGCCTTTCGGTAACTTGAAACGGCGCCGTCGAGCCGCCCCTGCGCCTTGAGCGTGACTCCCAGGCTGAAATGCGCTTCGGCGAAATCCGGATTGATGGCGAGCGCCTTTTCGTAACTCGAAACGGCATCGTCGAGCCGACCCAATCCCTTGAGAGCGGTTCCGAGGTTCATATGATACGCGGCGATGTGGGGATTAATGCGGATGGCATTTGAAATCAGCTGAACGGCGGCTTCATTTTCGCCGGTCTGGTGGGCGATCACCCCGATAAGATGATTGGCGTCGGGGTGCCCGGGCTCAACCTCAAGGACCTGCCGGTAGAGTGTTTCCGCCTCCCGCAGCTTTCCGTCCTGGTGGAGACGAGCCCCCATGAGAAATCGGGCCTGGGGATCGTCGGCGGGAATGTCGCCCCCGGCCTGTTCGGGGGCCGGCGGCGGTTGGCGGCGGCCTTTTTCCCCGGCGGGCTCTCCCGCCGATTTTCGAGCAGTCATGGAGCCACCCAGGCGATCAGAAAATCCGAAATATCGCGATGCCACTATATATTAATTTTGCGGCGTCTTCGTTTGCTTGACGTTTTTTCATGTCGGATCGGCGATTCTTTTTCTTCTCATTTCTTTTGACGAGAGTCCTCAATCCACCCACGCGACCGCCCTCGTCGGCGAGCCCTCGACCCCGATCAGCTTGAGGGGAAACGCGGCGGCGCGGCACCGCTCGGCGGGAATCGCCCCCAAATTGGTCATGTGCTCGATCTGGACGATGCCCGCCCCGAGCAGGGTGCGGTGGACGACATAGTTCTCGGGCACGTTGTCGGGGATTTTCTTGACTTCCTCTTCCTGGAGGCAGTCGAAGCCGACGGCTTTTACTTTTTTATCGACGAACCAGCGCGCGCCGTCCCCGGCGAGGAAGGGGGAGTGGTAGAGGTAGGCGTCGGCGCTCCAGTGCTTGTCCGACCAGCCGGTGTATACAAGGGCGATGTCCCCCTCGCGGACGAGGCCGGAGAATTTTTCGAGCTCGGCCGCGGTGATCGCGTCGTCCGATCCCTTCGAGGAGAAGTCGAGCACGCAGGCTTCGCCCATGAACTGATCGAGGGGCATCTGGTCCACCGTGCGGCCACTCTGGCTGATGTGGCGGGGGCAGTCGAGGTGGGTGCCGCAGTGGGCGAACATCGAGAGCCAGCTGTCCACGAAAACCACGTCGCGCTCGGTCTTGGGCATGACGTAGTGGCGGGTGATGGCGGTCTTGAAGCCCTGGGTCTCCATGACCGCGTTCGCCAGCCCGTCGAGCTCGTCGCAGTGGGGCAGGCTCAGATCGATGATCGCCATGTGCGGCCTCCTCGTGATTTTATCGGGTGCGCGGATTTTTCCGGATTTTACGCGATTCGCGGCGCGGGGGCACGCCGCCTATTCGGAGGCGGCTTCCGGGGCGGAGGGATCTTCCGGTTCTTTTTGGACCGAGTTCGAGTTCCCCGACAGTTTTTGGATAAGGTCGGAGCTCAAAACCGACTGCATGGCAACGTCCATCGTCGGATTTCTTTTTAAAAGCTGGGTGAGCGCCCCCTTGGGCCAAGCCATGTAGCGCGTCGTCCTCATCACCCGCACGGTCGCCGATGCGTTGCCGCCCTGAAGGTAGGACATCTCGCCGATCCAGGTTCCGTCCCGGAGGCGGACCACCTCGGCGCCGTTTTTTTCAACGGCGACCTCGCCGTTGTAGATGACGATAAGCTCGTCGATGGGCTTGTCCTGCTCCGCCAAAACGGTGCCGGGCTCGCCCGTTTTCCATGAGCCTACCCGCAGGACCTTCATGAACTCGACCGGGGTGAAACCGGTGAAAATCGTCTGGTAGAGTTCCTGTTCTTCCTCGCTGAAGGAAACGCCTCGTCTCTCCCTGAGCAAATGGATGATGCGCCAGGAGTTGATTCCCAGGAAAAGGATCTGCCAAAAGAGGACGGGAGTTCGCCCCAGATATATTCCAAAGTACCCAAGGCCCACCAGGCTGGAGCACACCGCCAGAACGCGCAGAAAAAGCATGTCGTAGGTGACATAGGCCAGCGCCGTGAGGAGGAACGCAAAGTGGATCAAGAGGTCTTTGCTGATAATTTCAATGAGGGATGACACGGAACAGGTCCTTATCTAAACCGACTTTTCCCAAATGACCCCTGGATGAGTCGAATTGTAGCATTAAAGGGTTGGGAAGCGTGCCCAATTAATAACGGTTAATCCATCGGATTTTAAACGAATAGGAAACTGAATGTTGGAAAAATCATGAATCCATCCGGAAAATCCGGATTTTAAACAGCCGGCCGGCATAACGGCTTAAAGTCTCCGGTGAGATAGGTAAATTCTCCTCCCTTGAGTGGCGGGGTTTTTATTCATTTTTATTGTTTTATTGACTTACTCCCCCCCACCAAAAAAATATTATTCTACCGGGAGCCGCCCCGCAGGCCGCATGCTTTTGTGATCGTTTTTTTCGCAATCGAAAATTAGGAACGGATCGGCCCCGGCGTGCGTCCCGCACCGGGAGCTTTCCGCTCGGGGGGTTCGCGCCTCTTTTTGAGATTAGAGGAAGGGGGCGGGGACGGGTACTTTGTCCGGGTCGTAGCCGTCCCGGCGGATGCGCGCGGCGTGCCACTCTTTTTCGATGACCGCGCCGCCGTCCTCGGTCAGCCCCATGTCGCAGAAAATCTCGATGCCGTTCCCGTCGGGATCGCAGAAATAGACCGCCCGGTTCTCGCCCGGCAGACCGTCGCCCTCGGGATGTGTCGCGCTGTGGACGACGGGACCGCCGGTGATCTCGATCCCATGGGCCGCGAGGTGGGTGAGCCAGCCCTCGAAGGTCTCGCGATCCTCGGCCTCGAAAGCGATGTGATGGAGGCCGAAGTCGTTGCTCTCGCGCGAGTCCCCGGGCGGGGAAGGATATTCGGGCCAGAACCCGGGCGCGTTCTGGGTGAGGTTGATGACGTGGTGTTGGTTCGAGCAGGTGACGAAGTTGTTCGCGATCCGCTGGCCGACGGGCTTATCGTAGCGGAAGCGATCCACTGTCCTGAAACCGAGCACATCGATGTAGAAGGCGAGTGATTTCTCGAGATCGCGCACCCTCAGCCCGACGTGCTGGAGGCCCTTGAGTTTCGGGGGCATGGGAATCCTCCTCAAAGAGAAATTGAACGTCAAAGAAAATGGAAGCCGGGTGAAATTTACAGGCCCGGGCCGGTTGACGGGAGGCGTGTCGCCTTCGTCGCGGGTGGGCTCATGCGCCAGGGGCGCAGGCTTTGCGCATTTCCTCGATATGGCGGTGATCCGTGCCGCAGCATCCGCCAAGGACATTCAGGTTGACTAATTCACGGCGCATTTCGGCGTATTGCCGCCCGAGTTCGGCCGGGTCGCCGGCGTCCAGCTCCTCGGCCTCGTTGAGTTCGGCATGACTGAGCGCCGAGGCATTCGCGCGAATGCCTCGAAACCTTTGTGTCCAGGGCCCCCCGGCGGCCAACGCGTCCATGAAATGGGTGGGGTGAGCGCAGTTGACCATGAAATAAGCGGGCCCCCGGGCGGTCGCCTCGTCAACCGCCTCGATGGCTTCTCCCAGCGGTTGCCCGGAGGGCAGCCTGCCGTCCGTTTCGACCGTGAAAGAGATCGACGCAGGCATCCCGGCCGCCATGGACGCGCGCGTTAAGCCGATCGCCTCCTCGGCGGATGTCATCGTCAGGGCGCCTATCATGTCGGCCTCAGTCTGGCTGAAAACATCGACCTGGGCCGCGTGATAGGCCTGGGCGTCGTCCTCGCTCATCCCCTCGCCGAGGATGTATCCGTCACCGCGCGGCCCGATGTTTCCGCTGATGACCATCGGGGCGCTATCGGTCTCGTAAACATCCCGAAGCGCCAAAAGCATATCGATTGACGCGCGATTCGCTTCGGCGAGGTCTTCGTCCGAATAACCGAGCCGCGCTCCCCAATCGGTGCTGGCGCGCCAGGTCGGACTCTCGAATATAAAACCGGTGTTACTGGCCTTGGCGATGGCGGCATAGGTGGACAGGTATCTCTCGATAGCGCTCCGGCCTTCAACATCTTTAAGCAGACAAAAAGAAGCGAAACACGGCAAATCGAAGCCATCGTGAAAAATAAGCGTCGTCTCGAGGCCGCCGTCCGTCAAAAACAGATCGCCCGAAAGTTGCGGTAGGTTACTCCGGTATTTCGTCATCGCGTTTCTCCAGGTATGAGAACTTGTTGGAAATATTGTTGGAGGTTGTTATCCGGCGCCCGGCGCCAGTGCCCGGCTGCGGCGCGGTGTGCGGCTCCGGCCGGGAGTGCGCCCCGCACAAGGAAGTGCGCCCCGCACCGGGGGTATTAGCTGTAGCCGTTCGTCGATTTTTGTTCGAGAAACGGGCAAACTTGCGTGAGGGCGTAGCCCTCGGCCCGCGAGTCCTGGATGATGACCGTCGCATTGCAGGCCGGGTTCTCGCAGTGGGCGGTCGTCTTGTCGCCGATCTGGGTGAACGGCCCCAGCCGGTGCCCGAGGATTTTCGAGGTTTCCCCGGCCTCGCGCTTGGCCCGTGTGGTGCCGGCCATATCCCCCCCTCGCCGCGAAAAAAATGTTGCGCGGTCGTCTGATATCTACCATATTTCTTTTGGGAGTTGAATGCTGTTGGTTTATGTTTTACCGGGCCTCCCGGAAGGCCCGTGAGATAGCAAAGCGGATAGCGCGATATTCCGGGGGATGGGGCAAAAGGGAGTTGCCCCGAACGAAGAGGCGAGACTCGACACAGAGGGAGGGTTCGATGACACGGGACCGTAACCGCGTGACGCACGCCGAGTTTCCATTCTCCCCGTCTCCGGGCGCCGGCCGGGAGGGGAGCAAGCACAAGGCCGGCGCAAACTGATCGACATTCAAGGGCGGCTGACCGTCCTGCACGGCCCCAGGGAGATTCCCCGGCCGTAAGAGAAAATGAGCATAAAGAGCGGGGTGCGATGCCCCGCTCTTTTTTTGCGCGCCTGGAGAAAGGGGGAGACAGCCGCCACCTCCCCGGCGGAGTGCACCCTCGCACAGCGGAGTGCGTCCCGCACCGGCCGGAGGGCGCAAAATCCCCTCTTCTTTGCTAAGGTGGGTTTTTAGGCTCTCCTCTTTCAGGATCCCTTTCATGATCCATACCCCATGACCGACTCGGCGCTGGCGGGTTTTTTTTCGATCTCGACGGCTGTGTCCACGGGGGCGTTTTCGGTCTTCGTGCGCCGGGGGGGGAGCTACGCCAACGCGGTGACCGGGGTGCTCATCGGGCTAATCGTGACGACGCCTCCCCTCGCGGCGGGGGTGTGGGCGCTCTGGCGGCCGGAGTGGTGGAACCCGCGCGCCTACGCGCTCCTCGCGGCGGGGGGGTTGCTCGGCCCGGCCATCGGGCGGGTGCTCTACTTCTCGGCGATCCACCACCTGGGCCTCGCGCGGGCGCTGCCGCTGGCCGCGACGATGCCGCTTTTCGCGGTGGTGTTCGGCGTCGGGGTGCTCGGCGAGCGGCCGGGCCCGGAGGTCATGGCGGGGACGGCGCTCATCGTCGCGGGCTGCATCGCCATCACCTACAAAAAGGCCGAGGACAAGAGCTGGAGCCGCCGCCACCTGTGGATCCCCCTCGTGGGGGTGATGGCGTTTTCGGGCTCCCACGTTTTCCGCAAGGCGGGGGTCGAGCTTTTGGACTCGCCCCTGGTGGCGATCACGGTGATGAGTTTCGCGGGGATGATCTGTCTCTTTGTGTTGTCGCGGCTGCTGCCGGCCGGCCAGCGCCCCCAACTCGGCCGCCCGAAGGCCTGGCTCTTCTACACGGCGAGCGGGGCGCTGAACGGGGTTTCGGTGTTTCTTCATTTCAGCGGGCTCAACTACGGCGATCTGACGATCGTGACGCCCCTCTCGTCGATGGCGCCGCTGTTCGCGCTTTTTTTGAGCCGCTTCGTGCTCAGGGACTTAGAGCGCGTGACGGCGCCGATCGTGATCGGGACCCTCCTTGTTGTCTTCGGCGGGGGGATCATCTCCTGGGGCATCTTCTAGGCCCCGGCAGGGGGGCCGGACTCCGACAGGGGAGCCAGTCCGGGCAAGGTGGCCGGACCCGCAACGGGTTTCCCCTGGCATGAAGCCGGAAGCGTCGCCTCGCCGGTCTATCTTTGATAGGTTTCGGGTTTTGAATTTTTCCTTATTCCGGAATTTGCCGATGAAAAACGCTTCATGAACGACACCACGCTGGCCGCCTTGTTCGCCCTGCTCACGGCGGCGATTGGCGGCCCGGTCAGCGTCATCATCCGCCAGGGTCAGGCCTACGGCAACGCGACGACCGGGGTGCTCATCGGTCTCATCGTGAGTCTGCCGCTCCTCTATGGCGCGACTGCGCTTCTCTGGGACCCCGGTTGGTGGGACCTCGACCGGTTCGGCTGGTTCGTCGCGCTGGGGCTGGTGGGCCCCTCCCTCGGGCGGGTGTTCATGTACCAGTCGGTCCACCACCTCGGGGTGGCGCGCGCGATACCGCTGATCGCGACGCTTCCCCTGACGACGGCGGTGGCGGCCTTCGGACTGCTCGGCGAGCGGCCGGGGCCCTATATCTGGGCGGGTACCCTCCTCGTCGTCGCGGGCTGCATCGGGATAACGATGAAGGACCGGGCCGGCGCTGACTGGGACCGGCGCTTTTTGTGGTATCCCATCCTCTCGGTCACGGGGTTCACGGCGGGAAACATACTTCGCAAGGTGGGGCTGAACGCGAACCCCTCGGTGATATTCGGGGTGACGGTCACCTACACCTCGTCGGTCGTCTTTCTTCTCCTGGTCCGGCGGTTCATGCCACCCACCCACCGGCCGGACCTGAGCTGGGGCAAGAAGTGGGGCTTCTACGGCGTCTGCGGGCTCTGCAACACCGTCACGTTCATGTCGCGTTTCGCCGCGACGCGTTTCGGCGATCTGACGATAGTGGCGCCGATCTTCGGGACGTCCGCGCTGTTCGCCCTGCTGGCGAGCTGGATATTCCTGAGAGACCTCGAGCGCATCACCTGGCCCGTCGCTGCGGGGGCGGTGATGATCATGTTCGGCGGGGCGCTCGTCGCCTGGCGGGTGCTGTGAGGGAGGGGGGGAGGTGAAGGATCCCGCGCTGGCGGCCGCGTTCGCGCTCATGGCGGCGGTGGGCTCGGCCACCTTCAGCATCATCATCCGGAAGGGCCAGCGATACGGCAACGCGATGACCGGGGTGCTCATCGGCCTGATCGTGAGCGTGCCGATCCTCTCGGCGGCGACGGCGTTTCTCTGGGAGCCGGGGTGGTGGCACCCCTCCGCGTTCGGATTCTTCGTCGCGGCCGGGCTGGCGGGGCCCTGCATCGGGCGAATGTTCATCTTCCTGGGGATTCATCACCTGGGGGTGGCGCGGGCGATTCCCCTCAAATCGGTTCAGCCCCTCGTCGCGGCCGCGCTCGCCTACGCGATACTCGGCGAGCGGCCGGGGCCCTTCATCTGGGCGGGGACGTTTCTCATCGTCGCGGGCTGCGCCGCATTTTCAATCAAGAAAAAAGGGGACTCGGCCTGGAACCGCCGCCTCATCTGGCTCCCCATGGTCGCCGTGGTTGCGTTCGCCTCGGGGGCGATTCTCCGCAAGATTGGGCTGGGGATGCTCCATTCGCCCCTGTTAGGGGTCACCTTCACGAGCATTTCGGGGCTGGTACTCATCCTGGGTTTTTCTCTTGTCATGCCGCCGGACTACCGCCCCGACCTCCGCTGGGGGAGGGCGTGGTTTTTCTACGGCGTCTGCGGGCTGATCAACACGGCAACCTTTATATTGAGTTTCCACGCGATCATGCGCGGAGACATCACCATCGTGACGCCGATCTCGGCGACTTCGCCGTTCTTCGCCCTGGTCCTGAGCCATCTCTTTTTAAGGGATGTCGAGCGCGTGACGGGGTTGATCGTCGCGGGCACCGCGCTCACCGTGGCGGGCGGCGCCATCATCGGCTGGCGGGTGATGTGATGTGACGCGCCGTACGGCGCGGCCCGGCAGGTGACCTGCCGCAGGCAGGTCCTGCCGCAAGGCGGGGCCGGCCCGGTGTGGTTTCCGCCCGGGAGCGGTCCCGGCGGGAGTTCTTCTAGATTTTCGGCCCGGCACGGGTGCCGCCCACAACCTGGGTGGCGCGTTCCGGCGCACTTTCATGAGGCGATTCAGGTGAACCCATGCCGTTGAGCGAATCCCATCTGGCGGTGATATTTTCCCTGGGCTCCGCGGTGCTGGCGGCGACGTTTTCCCTCATCGTCCGCCGGGGACAGGTGCACGGCAACGCCGCCACCGGGGTGATCATCGGATTGATCGTCAATATCCCCTGGCTCGTCGCCGCTACAATCTGGTTCTGGGAGCCCTCCTGGTGGAACCCATGGGCGTTTTTTCTCTTCACGGGCTCGGGGCTGACGGGCCCCGCCCTCGGGCGGGTGTTCATGTTCCTGGGGATTCACAACCTGGGGGTGTCGCGGGCGATGCCCCTCATGGCGACGAACCCGCTGTTCACGGCGGTGCTCGCCTACTCGATTCTCGGCGAGCGGCCGGGGCCCTACATCTGGGCGGGTACCCTCCTCGTCGTCGCCGGCTGCGTGGCGATCACCATGAAGGGGAAGACGGAGCCCGGCTGGAACCGCCGCGCCATCTGGATGCCCCTGGCCGCCGTCGCCGGGTTCTCGATCTCCAACATCTTTCGCAAGGCGGGGATGGAGGCGGTGCCCTCGCCGATACTCGGCATCACGCTCACCAGCCTGACCGGGCTGATTTTCCTCTTGCTCTCGATGCGGTTCATGCCCGCCGGCCACCGCCCGAATCTCAAATGGGGCAAGGTCTGGACCTTCTACGGGGTGTGCGGGCTGATCAATTCGCTCGCCTTTCTCTCCCATTTCGCCGCGATTCGCTACGGCGACCTCACCGTGATCTCGCCGCTCTCGGCGACCGCCCCCTTCTTCGCGCTGACCCTGAGCATGTTCTTCCTGCGCGACCTCGAGCGCGTGACCGCCTGGATCGTCTCGGGGACAGTGTTCGTCGTCGCGGGCGGGGCGCTCATCGCCTGGCGGATTCTGTAGGCAGGGGCGCACCCCTCCTCCGGCCGGGAAGTTCGGCCGGCCGGGTGCGGGTTAAGACTGTCGGGAAGGCGGAGCGCTGTTAAGAGGCTTAAGTCGGCAGGGTGGTGGAGGCCGGTCAGCGGGGGTCGGTATCGATGTGGCTCACGACGCTTTTGACGCCCTTGGTGGCGCGGAGGATGCGGAGGACGAGGCCGCGCTCTGCCCGCGACCCGGCGGTCCCGATGACGTAGACCCGGTTCAGCACCACCTGCCACCGGTAGTTGACCGACTTGACGTCGGCCGCTGCCAGGAGCCGCACTTTGATTTTCGCGCCGATCCAGGCGTCGCTGATGAGCCGGCCCACTTTCGCGTTCGGCGGCTCCCCGCCGCCCCGGGAGGCTCTTCTTCTCTCCTTGACCCGCTTCGATACGATCTGGATGTGGTTGTGG
>JAVEPB010000035.1 GCA_030922375.1 bacterium
CGATACCAGCTCTTTTCTGGAGGAAAGCGACCATCTTCAGGATCTGAACACCTTCGATTTCGACCCCTCCGACAAGAAATCCATCATGGCCCAACAAGAAGACGCGCTCTCCATGTCGAAATTCAAGGGCGGCAAAGCGAAACCGCCCTCCGGCGCACCTTCGATCGAAGTTCCGCCCTCCGGGTCCGAATCAACCGAGAGCGCGTTCAACATTGGCGATATTTCTCCCTCAGGAGAAATCAAAAAACCGGCGGAGGAAGAATACAAGCTCACCCCCGAGGTGGAAGACGATGAGGCCGAGCCTTTCAGTCTTGAAGACCTCGAAAACCTTTTGGACGATGAGGGATAATGAGGCTGATTATCTTCAAGAACCTTTTCCTGCCGGCCTACCCGCCGACAATCTACGGGCGAAGACATCCCCATCCATCGAAACGGCAGTGATTTAAACGGGAAGCGGAGAAAACCGGGGAGACTAAAACGATTTTCCCCCGGTCCCGGCTTGACCAGGGGGAGGAGCGGGTGTGGACCGGCCCCCGGTCGCGGGATTCTTGGATTCTCCCGCGGGAGCAGCGGACTGTTTCACGGGTGGAGTCTGCGGGGTCTGAGACACGCCTATCCTCCTCATCGTAAATCCCAGGTAGGCGATATACAGGAAACCAACGACCAGCAAATACCGAAGAACCTGGTACAAGATTCTCAACGGCAGGCTGGGTTTTTTCTTGCCAAAGAATTCAAAATTGTATTGGTCCACGTGTGTTTCTCCGCCAACGGGATTAACGGCGGCCCCGGGACCCGCCTTTCAAGAGAGTCGCTTTTACGCCAATAGGCCGCGCCAGCCATTATAGCTTGGAACGGTCCGAAAGAAATCAGGTTTCTCCAACCGGCAAAGCGTCAAATAGCCGGAATGGGCATTTTCGCCCCGGCGGCGAAAGATGAAATACGATGCTTCCCCGCGAATTGACACCCTTTGCCGGGCGATGCTAATTAGCGCAAAGCTAAGACCTTATTGTAACCAAGGGAGAACTCATGCATATCGACGTTCACTGTCATATATTTCCCGAAGAATATATCGATTTGATGGAAAAAGAGGGTGCGCCTTACGGAGCGGTAATTCATACCGACGAGAACGGCGACAAGCACGCGACCCTCAAGGGGGTGCGCCAGCCCCCTCTGAAACCGTTCATGAACACCGGCGTCCGGCTCGAAACGATGAAAGAGATGGGACTGGATATGAATGTCCTCTCTTTTTCGTCTCGTCCGGGCGTCTACTGGGCCGATGCCCAGCTCGCCGAGGAGCTCTCCCAGGAAGCCAATAACGGCTACGCCCGGATTATCGCGGAGATGCCCGACAAATTCTCCGGGCTAGCGACCCTTCCCGCGCAGGACACCACCCGTTCGGTCCGCGAACTCGAGCGGGCGGTGACCAAACTCGGCCTCAAGGGCGGTTTCCTGGGAACCAACGTCAACGGCCGCTATCTCGACGACGAAGGCTTCATGCCGATTTACGAGGCCGCCGCGGCTCTCAAGGTTCCGATTATCGTCCACCCCGCCAACCCGGCCGCCATGTCCGAGATGCGCGACTACCACCTGTTCAACATGATCGGTTTCACCACGGAGAGCGCCAACTCCATCGCCCGGCTGATTTTCTCTGGGGTCTTCGACCGCCTTCCCGACCTTGAGTTTATCTTTCTCCACGGCGGGGGAACCGCGCCGTACCTGATCGGCCGGTTCATTCACGGCTGGGAGGTCCGCCCCGAGTGCCAGAATATCTCCCGCTCACCCCTCGAATACCTGCGAGAGCATTTCTTCTTCGACGCCCTGGTTTTTCATCCCCCCGTCGTCCGCTTTTTAGTGGATTTGATGGGAAGCGAACGCGTCATGCTGGGTACCGACCTGGCCTACGACATGACGGACACAAACATCGTTCAGACGCTCAAATCCGCCGGGCTCAGCGACGAGGAATACGCCAACATCACGCACCTCAACGCCGAGCGGCTTTTTCAGCTTTAACTTGACGCTCCGGCCGCCCAGGTAATTCCGAAATGTGGCCCTCCTGGGAACAGACTCTTATTGTCTTCGCGGCGGCCCTGCTCGAGGGGGCCGTTGGGTTCGATTTTGGCCTCGTGGCCGCTCCCGCGCTGGGCTCCCTGATCGGCGTGCAGAATGCGGTCGTGCTCCTTTCGCTTCCGAACCTCTCCATAGCCGCCTCTAAAATACTGGGGGTGAAAACTCCCCCGGACCCCGTCCGGCGGCTGATGCCGTTTATCGGGGCCGGCGGCCTGGGCGCCGCCGCGGGGGTCATCACACTCATCGTCACCCCTCCTATCGTTCTGAAATGGGGGACCGGGTTGCTAGTCCTCCTCATCGCCGCCTACAGCCTCTCCAGGTTGCGCCTTCAGCTTGACCTTCGGGACGAATCTTTTTTCGCCTACCTCGCGGGACTGGTCTCCGGCTGGCTGACCGGTCTGACTTTCGCGGGCGGCCCTCTCATCATCATCTACCTGGACAGTCTTCAAATGAACCGTTCACGCATGGCCAAGATGATGAACATCTCGGCCCTTGCGTTCACCGCCATTCAGGTGGCGGCCCTCAGCGGCACCGGAAACCTGCTCCCCCTTTCGGCCGCAAGGTCGCTGCTGGCGGTGTTCCCGGCTTTGGCGGGTTTTTTGATAGGAAGAAGAATTCGCGGAGTGTTCGCCCCCGAGATTGGCTATACCGTGGGGCTGAGCCTGATGACCGCGGCCGCCCTGGCCCTGCTGATCTTCGGGCCCGGAGGATGGAAATAAAAACCGGGAAAAAAAGCGGACCGAGGGAATCGAGATTGATCAGTGGCTGTTCGTATCGCCCTTCGAGACAATCTTCGATGCGAGAACCACGAACTCGCGCAGTCCCTCGAGCGAGCCGCTTCTTTCATCGAGTTGAATGCCGTACATGTTCTCATTTTGATCGCGCGTCACGTTTTTCACGAAACCCATTACATTGTCCAGCGTCTTTCCGTTCGGTAGCTCGCCGGAAATAAAAACGGGCATATTCATCTCGAACCGGAAGGGGCAGGAAATACTGCATCCGCCATTGCTGATATTCTTGATGACTCCCTTCGCGGAGGATTTGTTTTTCATCACTTCCTTGAAATCGTGTTTTCGCGCCGAAATGAAAATTTCCAAATTCACCGAAATTCGATCGGTCTTCCGGAGGGAGATTTCTTCAATTTGATCGGGATAGACCAGAAATAAAATTCGAAACGGCTGGACCGTCTGAAACATCACGTTGGATTTGAAACCCCAGACGCGCCCTTCGTACATGCCCCGGCCGACAAGATGGAGATCCTTGGTCAACTGGACGGCCGATCCGCCGCGGGTCGGCTGCTCGAGCATCAAGCATCCGCCTTCATCCCAACCAATCAGGCGGGACTGCATCCGCAGTTTATTCACCGGGTCGACCAGCATTATCATCGAGCCAACGGGAAGCACTTTAAAAACCTCGCGTCAAAACGAAAATAATAAAAATAAAATCAAAAATAACAAAAGGTGCAACCTAACCGATTATAATACTCCACAGATACTTTAGAACGGCAAAAAACTTATGACAAACAGTGACCGAGGCCTCAAAAAGGACCAAATTTAACTAATTTGCATAATTTGACTGCTAATCCCGTGTATTTCTCTTAAATGACCCCTGCGCGTAAAAGATGATGCAGGTGGATCACCCCGGAAATTCGCCCCTCCCCGTCCACGACAATCAGCGATGTAATCGATTTTTCCTCCATCATCTGAAGCACGGCCGCCGCCATCATGTCCCCCCGAACCGTGCCGGGCGAAGGAGTCATCAATCCGGCGGCATTCGCTCGAAGATTCCCGTTCGACCGCTCCAGCGCCCTCCGCAAATCCCCGTCCGTAATCACCCCGACCAGGCCGCCCGCGCCATCGACCACACAGGTCATTCCGAGTCCCTTCGAACTCATCTCGCGAGTCACCTCATTCAAGGGCGCATCGCCGGCGACCCGGGGAACGGCCTCCCCGGTCACCATGAGGTCCCGTACCCGAATGAGCTTTCTGCCGAGGGAGCCGCCCGGATGAAAATCCGCGAAATCCTCCTCGCGAAATCTGTTGGCCTCCAGCACGGCCATGGCCAGCGCATCTCCCATCGCCAGCGTCGCCGTACTGCTCGCGGTGGGAACCAGGTTCATCGGACAAGCCTCTTCGTCCACCGAAACATCGAGAACGGCCCGGGCCTCTTTCGCCAGCGTCGATTCCACCCCCCCGGTGATGGCGATGATCGAAATCCCCAGCCGCCCGAAAACCGGAAGCAACCGAAGAACCTCATCCGTCTCCCCACTAAAGGAAAGAACAATCACTACATCATCGCGTGTCACCATCCCCAGGTCGCCGTGGACACCTTCGGCGGGATGAAGGAAAAACGAGGGGGCCCCGACGCTCGCCAGCGTCGCGGCGATTTTCTGTCCAACCAGACCGCTTTTTCCCATTCCGGTCACGACGACTCGGCCCTTGCAGGCGACGATGAGTTCGACCGCCCGGACGAAGTCCTCCCCCAAGCGCCCGGGCAACCGGCCCAGCGCATCGGCTTCAATCTGGAGCGTCTTGACGCCGCGCCCGATGAGGTCCAATGGCCAAATCCCCGTTCCCAAAGTAAAACCAATGCCTTCAAGGGAATTTCGACCGAAAAAGTAGCATTGCCTCCCCTCTGTGTCCATAACGTACCGGAGCGAAATGCCGCTGTGCTTCTCCTCCCGGAGGTTACCGGGAGAAAGGGCCCGCCGGTCTTTTCCTTTACTTCGCCTTCCGGGGCATGCTAGAAAAAAGCTATAATTCCGAGTGTTGCATGGGCCGGCCATTTCCTTTGGCGCACTTCCGGAACCGGCCCTTTTATATACCCCTGGAGATTGACCGACATGTCGGGCCATTCCAAATGGAGCACCATCAAGCGAAAAAAGGGCGCCTTGGACGCCAAGCGGGGTAAAATCTTCACCAAGCTCATCCGGGAGATCACCGTCGCCGCGAAAATGGGCGGAGGCGACCCGGACGGCAACCCCCGCCTTCGGATGGCCATTCAAAACGCCAAGAGCGCCAACATGCCCCAGGACAACGTCACCCGCGCCATTTCCAAGGGAACGGGCGACATGGAAGGAGTCGTCTACGAGGAATTCACCTATGAGGCCTACGGGCCCGGCGGTGTCGCCATCCTCATCCTCGTCCTCACCGAAAACCGCAACCGGACGGGCTCCGAGGTCCGCCATATTCTCTCGCGCAGAGGGGGAAATCTCGCCGAGCCCAACGCCGTGGCCTGGAATTTCGATAAAAAAGGCTTTTTCCTCATCCCCGAGGCAGGTGTGGACGAGGACAGTCTCCTCGAGATCGTGCTCGAAGCCGGGGCTGACGACATGGAGCCCGCCGACGGGCACTACGAAGTCACCTCCGAACCCGAGGCCTATGAAGATATCTGCGCGGCGCTCGAGAAAAACCAAGTTCCCATGGAAACCGCCGATATTTCAATGATTCCGAAAACCACGATCAAACTCGAGGGAAAACCCGCCGAGCAGATGCTCCGGCTCATCGAGACGCTCGAGGACAACGACGACGTTCAAAACGTCTACGCCAATTTCGATATCTCGGAGGAGGAGATGGCCAAGGTTTCCGCCTGAGCCGCCTCCCCCTCTCCCACCGCCCGGGCGAGGCCACCTTGCCTGACACCGACAGTTCCTACCGCATCCTAGGGGTCGATCCGGGCCTCGGTGTGACCGGGTATGCCGTTCTCGCCGTCTCGGACCCCGTCGCGGAGCCACGGCTCGTGGACGGCGGCGTCCTGAGGAGCAACGAGCGGGCCCCCTTCGAGGAGCGCCTCGGAGAGCTCCACC
>JAVEPB010000036.1 GCA_030922375.1 bacterium
CCGGGCGTGGGCGAATCAATCTGGCTCCGGCATGGCTCCACCTGGATCCGGTAGTAAACGACATAGTGGGGATCGTACCGGGGAGATAAGCGTTTTTCCCGGAGCGCGAGCACGCACAGCCGCCTGACCTCGCCGATCTCCCCGGTCGTCAAGGCCGCGGTGGCCCGATCCGACCGGAACCACTTCCTCAGATCGCTCCCGAACTTTTTTTTCACTTCATTGGCGTGGTCCGGAAGATAGAAGGCGTCGAGCATCGCCGTCCAGTCCCGCCACTTTGTCCCGATTTCGAATTGATGGAGCATGTTCAACAAGCCGCGTCGGCCCGGCACCTGAGGCCCGATCAGCAACGACTCCGTGCACCCGGACAGGGAAAGAGCGGCCACCAGCAACAAGCAACCGAAATATACGGCGCGCGGTTTTTGGGTTGGCTTTTTCAATTTCGTTTCTTTTTCTTCCTGAAGGGTTTGTGGCAAGCCCTGCAGGCTTTCGCAAGAGAAGTGAAGGAAGGCATCAGGGATGCGCCATCGCCGGCCTGGGCCACTTTCGCCAGAGAACGGGCGGCGGCCGATGTTTCTTCGGTTAATTTTATGTAGCGGTCAAACTCCTCCCAGACCTCGGGTTTAATCCGGGACTTTGGGCCAAAGGCGCTTCCCTCGGGGCTTAGCCCGGGAATCCGATCGATGAGTTTCGCAACATCAAGTGCCGCCCCGGTCAATTCCTTCATCTGACTTTTTTTAGCATACACCCTGATCAGCCGCATGGTCTTATTGATCTTTTTCATGAGGGCTGTGCGCTTTTTCTGAATATCCTCGGGGGGCCCCGCCCCCTGGCTTAGAGCCGGGAAGACGCCCCAAAAAACAGCAACAGCCAATGCGCAGGTGAGAAATCGCCTGCGATAATTTCCGGTCCGCATGGAGTCTCCAATTCTGGCAATTAGGGCAATTCTGACAGTTCAGGCAAAAAAAAGAGGACACCGCTCCCGGCTCCCCTTCGTCCATCGTAGAAATCTATTACGGCATCTGTCAATTCAGGCTGCTGAAATTCGAAAATACCGCTTCACGTTGGCGAAAAATCCGCCTAGCGGGGGTCGATGAATTCGGTACGGACCCAACCTAACCCATGAAAAGTCACGACCTTGACCCACCGGATAGGCGGGCGCAGATGATTTTCAAGGCCATCGGCGGCCCAGGCGGCATGCCGGGACGGCTCGGGCTCGAATTCAAGCACCCTTCCAACGGTTCCCGAAGGAACTTTTTTCACCCGCATCGCCCGCTCCTGCATCCCTCCCGGCTTGTTCCAAAGCCAGACAAACTCCTCGCGGGGGACGGCCAGCAAATGCCTCGGCACCGCCTTGAGGACCACCTGCATATTCGGATTCCCAGTGCTTTTCTTCTCGGTACTGGCCCGCTTTAATTTTACTTGCGTGGCGCTCTCGATAGCCGCGCAAGAAACCAGGAAAAGGGGAAAAATCAGCGCAATCGACCAGCGAACCAACCCCGGCAACTTCTTCGGCGTATTCTCCGGCGCCCGCGGCCCGCATAGGGGAGCCCTGAATTTTTCAATAAAATTTCGTTGAGCGGTGAGCCCCATGGGCATATCTCCTCTACGGCCCTCCGAATTGCGGGGGCGGAAATAAACAATGCGCCGCTGTTTAATAAAGCAAAGCTCATACCATGGGAGGTGAATCGCGAGAAAAGCTCAAAAAATAATAAGTCACTGATAATACTTACGTTACTCGGTCACCTTTCCGGATGATCAAAATTTTCGCACTGCCGGAACCTCCAACCGCCGGACGAGGGGAAATTAATTCCGCTAAAAGGCGTCATTCAGCGCCTCCCTGGTGGATAAATTCCAAGAATGCGCGGCCCAACGGGGTCAAGGTTCTTGCCTTATGGACGACCGAGAAAAACTCTCTTGAACAAGCGAACCCCTCGATTTCCACGGGGCGAAGGGCACCGGTCTCAAAATCCTCCTCCACGGCAAGCCGGGAGATGATGGAAACGCCCACCCCTCCTTTCAGCGCATTTCGAACGGCTTGAGAATTTCCCAGGACAGTGGCCACCTGGCCGGCTTCCAGGTGAAATCCAAGTTCGCGAAGGCGCTCCTCGGCAATCAGCCGGGTTCCCGAGCCCTCCTCTCGCACAATCATCTTTACACCGTGAAGCTCTTGCGCCCTGATTATTTTTCGTCTTGAGAGTGGGTGACTTTCGGGAACCGCCAGAACAAGATCGTCCTGGGCGAATAAATCATAGACCAACTGTCCTTCGGCGAGTTTCGCGCCGGTCACACCAAGATCGACGGAACCCTCCAGAACCCCTTCGTTAACCTTTTGGGAATCCAGGATATTAATCGTTACCGAAGTATCGGGATGAATTGCCTTGAATTTTCCTAACAGACGGGGAAGAAGATATCCCCCCGGAATAGTGCTCGCCCCGATTTCCAGTTGTCCGGATATAATTCCAAGGTAGTCTTCTATCGCAGCTTTCGCGCTCTCGCGCGTTGTGATCATTTTTTTTGCGTATTGATGAAGGATTTCACCCGCCTTGGTGGGTTGAACCTTTCGGCCCATGCGATCGAGTAACCGCGTACCCATTTCGGCCTCCAGGGTTTTGATATGTTCGCTTGCCGTCGGCTGGGACAGTCCCAGGGATTTGGCCGCACGAGAGAAGCTTTCCGTTTCAATTACCCGGCACAAAATTTCCATCTGTCGTAAATCCATCAGCGGCCCGGCCTCTTTCCACCTTCTCTATCGAGATAATTCCCTTTAAATAATATTTCTATAGGAATTACCTATTTCAGGCAATTCGTAAAAATTCGCGGAAATATCAATCGGATTTGACTTCCCCGGGCCGGGAATGCAAAAAGCGGGTGCTCCGGACCTTTCGATAGTTTCAATAATCCGAAGAGCCTATTCGCCGATTATTAGCGCAATGATATGGAGAAATTCGCCATGCCCGATCCAATCCGGCTCATGATCGCAGACACTACTTCAGGAAAATATCCCGAACGCGTAAAAGATTATTCCCAGGGGATGCCTTTCGATCTCATCTATCCAGAAGGGGGCGGCGAGGAATCCAAGAAAGCCGCCGCCCGAGAGGCGGAAGCTATTCTTTGCTACAAAACAGAACTCTCGGGAGAGGTGATCAAAAGCGCCCCCTCGCTAAAATTTATCCAGAAACACGGCCTCAGCCTGAAAAACATCGACATGGCCGCCGCGCGCGAGATGGGAGCACAGGTTGCGACCATGCCCCTCATGCGAAATGCCTCTGTAGCCGAACATGCCCTGACGTTGATGCTCTGCTGCATTCGAAAGGCGATTCCAGGCCATAAAGCGGTCACCGAAGCCGCGTACCTCGACCTTGGTGTAGAGCCCATCGTGACGAGTCAGTGGGACATGAAGACAAATTGGACCGGAATCGAGGGAATCTCAGAGTTGTTCGGGGCCTCGGTCGGAATTGTCGGCCTCGGGGATATCGGAATGGATATCGTCACCCGCTGCCGCGCTTTCAACATGGAAGTTTTTTATTACCAGCGAACCCCTCACCTCAAGGAAGTGGAAAAAGCATTTGACGCCACCTACCTCCCCTTGGAAAAACTCCTGGCCGAGGTAGATTTCGTTGTGCTGATCATCCCCCACACTCCCAAAACCGAAGGAATCATCGGCGCCAGGGAACTAGCAAGGATGAAACCCACGGCAATCCTCATCAATGTCGGCCGGGGCGGCCTCGTCGACGAGGACGCCCTCGCCGAAGCGCTCCGCAGCGGCGTGATCGCCATGGCCGGGCTCGATGTCTACCGGCGGGAGCCGTTGCCCGAGTCAAACCCCCTTCGCCTTCTTCCCAATGTGGTTCTGTTTCCTCATACGGGGGGAGGCTCCAACCGCTCGTGGGGGGTGGATGTGCCGGCTGTTCTGGAAAATATTCTGAAATTCTTCCGGGGAGAGACACCAAAAGGCGTAATCTCCTGATGCGCCCCCCCTGCGTTGCAATGGAGCCGGTCCTCTCACCGGCATACTTGGTCCCGCGATCTCCGTGGAACCCAGCATATCAGGAAGCTCCTGGGAAGCGAGCCACCCCCCGAATCGCCCATTGACGCAGGGCCGAGACCGATAACATATTGATATAATTTAAGTTATATAATAAATATTTTCTCTTGACACCATTTCCGAAGTCATCTAGCGTATTTACATTAATGCGATACAAATTTATGGAAGGACGAAAAATAGGCCGTTGATTTGCGGCCATTTTTCAGCCCGCCCGCAATATTTGTATCGGTTTACTGGATAGGCCCCTGTCGGGGCCGCCGAAACGGGAGTTGCAAGGTGCCTCAAGGAACTGTGAAGTGGTTCAACGACGCAAAGGGCTTTGGGTTCATCACGCAGGAGGACGAAACGGATATTTTCGTCCACTACACTGCCATCCAGCAGGAGGGATTTAAATCCCTCAAGGAAGGCGATACCGTCGAGTTCGAGGTTGCTCAGGGCCCGAAAGGGCTTCAGGCAGCCAACGTTCGAAAGGCGGAACCCGCTTCCTGAGATACACCCCCGACACCCGGTGAAGTAGATTCCGGCCCGCCGGGGGCTGGATTTACGCGCCGCCCGCGTCACCAGATCCACCCGCCGAACTTCAATATCGGCGAAAACGGCCGCCGATAGCTTTCCTTACTTTTGCGCCCAATCCGGAATTTCTTCCCCTTCCTTCAGGTACTGAATCAGTTCGGTGAGGAGCCCGCCCGTCGTAGACGGATCGGCGAACGTGATCAATCCGTTGCGCGAGCCGTACTTCGGAGGGGTCATCATGAACTTCACCCCCTTGGCCTCCCATTCCGCCATCGTGGCGCGAATGTCGTCCACGCGAAGGCATATATGATGTACTCCCTCGCCCCTTGATTCGATGAATTTGTTGATCGGCGCCTCCGGGTCGTTCACCTCGACGAGCTCCATCAAACCGCCCGGCGTCTCGTAAAAATCAAGCCGCGACACCACGCCGCTTCTGTCGTATTCCTTACGCTCCGCGAACTTGAATCCGAAAATATCTTCCATCAAAAATTTTTTCTCTTCGGCGTTAGTCACCGCGTACCCGATGTGATCGAATTCAGGCATTTTATCGCCCTCCAGGAAATATTAATCCGCAGGCGGAACCGAGACCGCCACCTAAAAAAGGAATCAACAAAAGAGTAGGGAAGCCTATCGCGGCGGCCGGGCCGCCGCAACTTTCAGCCGGAGTCCGAATCCTTGTGCCCCGGGGAAAAAGCCCGATATACTCCGCCCCGGTCTGATGCCCCGCCAGGAACCCGCAACGGAGAGTCAATACACCAAATGGAATACGCACTCCGAATACTCGAAATCGTCTTTCCGGTTCTTGCGCTCGCCGCCCTGGGCTTTTGTTGGGGATTCCGGAAAAAACTGGACCCGAAAGCTCTCGCCGAACTCGTACTATTCCTCCTGGCTCCGGCCGTGATGTTCGACGCCCTGGCCCGGCTGAACATCGACACCCGCCAGCTGATTCAGGCCATCGGAATCTCGCTCGCAATCCACATCATTCCGGGATTGATCGCATGGGTTATTTCCAAGGCCGCGGGCATCCGGCACCGGATTTTCGTACCCGGCATCCTCATCATGAACGCCGTCTCGCTGCCCTACCCGCTGGCCCTTCTCGCCTTCGGAGAAGAAGGTCTCTCTCAGGTCGTCTTGCTCTCGATCCCTAACATATTCATCACTTTCACAGTCGGAATTTACTTTCACGGCGGAAAAACCATGAGCGGCGAGCCATTTCGCATGCCGGCCCTCTGGGCCGCCATCGCCGGCCTTGTGGTGGCGTTGGCGGCCATACCCGTTCCCAGATTTCTGCTTCGCTTCACCCACCTGACCGGCAGGGGCATGTTTCCCGTCGAGCTTTTTACGCTGGGCTACAGACTTCGTTCGATTCGGGTCTCTGATTTAAAGTTCAGTATGCTGGTGGCCGGCCTTCGCATCGGGCTGGGCTTCGCCGCCGCCTGGGGAGTCACCCACTTCCTGGCGTTGGAGGGCGTTCAGCGCGCCGCGCTTTTTCTCATCTCGTGCAGTCCGCCGGCTGTTCTGAACTATATATTCGCCGAGCGCTATAGCGACCAAGGCCCCCTCGGGGCCTCGGTGGTGTTCACCGGCATCCTGATGAGCGTTGTGACGACGCCACTCGTCCTGCTCTATCTAGAGTTGACCTAGAATTCACCTGCGGCAACCCCCGAAAAGATCGCGCCGCTATCCCCGCCCCGATTTTTCCGCCTTTCCGCGGACCCACTCCATGATCCGATCCTTGAAATACGCCGCCAGGCCGCCCGCGATCAGTATTCCGATCAAAATAGCTAAAAAATAAAAATAGCGTTCGTTGTATAAATTCGCTCCCATAAGGCTGAAAACCAAAGCGCCCGGAAATCTCCCCAGCGTAACAACGATCAAGAACGCCCGGACGCTGAGCGGGCTCAACCCCAGGAGATAGCACACGTAATCCTTTGGAAAGCCCGGGATCGCGAAAAAGATGAACGCGAACAAAGCGCCCTTGTCCGCCACCAGAAAATCGAACTTCTCGATGATCGACCGGGAAACCAACTTCTCGACGATCGGCCTTCCCAGCCACCGCCCGACGGCGAAGGCCAGACAGCTTCCGAGCGTAAGGCCGATTGTGCTGTATATCGCGGAGGCCCAGACGCCGAATATAACTCCCCCTAAAAAGGCACCCGTCAACTCACCGGGAAGGGGGGAAAAGATAACCTGCGCCGCCTGAAACCCGATATAAACAAGAGGACCCAAATGGCCGAAGGAGTAGATCCAGTCCCGGAACTGTTCTTTTTGCGTCTGAATCCGGACCATAAACTCCCACGCCCGGACGGCGCTTTCCCAATAGAAAAACACCACCGCCGCCAGGACAGCCGCGCTGCCGAGAAGACAGTAAAAAATAATCTTTCGGCGGCGAAGGGCGCTTTTGGTTGGCTGGTTCTTATTCAACGTATCTCCCGGTTCGGACAATAATGCCGTACAAGGGGGAGGTTTCCCCGTATGAAAGCATGATGGCGATCCATAGTTTCCATTAAAAAACCGTCCGGCGGAAGGGGAGCCCTCCTGTCCGGTGGCGTTTTTTCTCCGCGAATTTCAGCGATATGGCGCATACCCCCCCGGTGGCTTCTTTTATCCGGATTCCCGTTTCGATGTATGATGGCCGCGGGAGCTCCCTTCACCGAGGGAGCGATTATTTTTCAGGTCATGCGAATGGAGTCCGTATGAACAGGGCCGCTACCGGCGGAAAATGGCGCACCGAAACCCTCACGCGCTCTTTTCCAGACGCGAACGTCCCGGGCGGCGATGTCATCGGCACGCACGGAGATATGGGCGAGAGCTGGCTCTCGGCCGTGAAGGAAGCCCTGCCCGACGGCGGCGGGCACCTCGATCTGGGCTGCGGCGGAGGTCGGATGACCTTCGCCCTGGCGAACCGATGGGCCCCGGACGGCTGGTCCATCGGGGCGGACCGCGACGAAGAAGCTCTGGACCGGGCCAGAGCCCGCGCAATAAAAGAAAACCTGTCCGGGGCCCGGTTTTTAGCCCTCGACGTGGAAAAGGAAGATTACACCGCCATCCTTTCCGGCGGGCTCCCGGATCTCGTCACCGCGCACCTGTGCATGGGGTTGGAGATCGTCAGGCGCGCCGCCTCGGTTCTTCCTCCCGGGGGGATGTTTGCCTGCGTGGCGCTTCACAAAGACCTCTGGCGGGAAATTGGGCGTCCAAGCCGCTTCGCCCTCGCCGAAACCGAGCTGGAATCCATGCTCGAGCGGTTTGATCTCATACCGCAGTTCCGACGGACGGAAAAAGAAGTGCTCGAAATTAAAAACCCCCAGGATTTTCTGGAGAGTTCCCTAAGCGCCGATTTTGTTTCCCGCTGGAAAAAAAGCGGACGCTGGGACGCCCTCAACCGTTATCTCGAGGGAGGCGGCCGCGAATTGGTCGCCCGCGCCCAGCTTCAGTGCATCGCACGAAAGGCGGCCCCGTGAGCGGCCTGCCGATGGTCCCCGCCGGCGGCAACCTCGCCGAGGCGGCCAGCCCCGTTGATTTGGCGCGTACGGCCAAGGACCTGGCGCGGCGCCACGGATTCGATCTCGCCGGAATCACGCCGCCCGATCATCATTCCGCTTACCGCCGCTACCGGGAATGGATCGCCGAGGGATACGCCGGCAAGATGGAATATCTCATCCGGCGGCCCGAGGTCCGGGAGGATTTGCGGCGCGTCTGGCCCGAAACACGCTCCGCACTGGTGGTGGCCATGCGCTACCGCCCCCAAGAAGGCCCGGAGAAACAGAGCCCGGCGAAAGAGTACCCCTCCGGAAAGATCGCCCGCTACGCCCACGGCGGCGACTACCACAAATTCATCAAAAAACGCCTGATTCGTGTACTCAGGAGCCTCAAGGAAATTGACCCGTCCATAGAGGGCAGGTCCTATGTGGACACCGGCCCGATTCTCGAGCGCGATCTGGCCGTACGCTGCGGTCTCGGGTGGGCGGGAAAAAACTCCCTTCTCCTGAGCCGTGAACTGGGAAGCTACTTTTTCATCGGTGCGCTTCTGCTCAACCGGGATCTGTCCTGCGATCCCCCGATGGAAAAAGACCACTGCGGCACCTGCACCCAGTGCATCACGGATTGCCCGACAGGCGCTATTGTCGCACCGAACGTGGTGGATTCGAGACGGTGCATCTCCTATCTAACGATCGAGCTTCGGGGGCCTATTCCGAGAGAGCTGCGGCCGCTTGTGGGAAACCTGATCTTCGGCTGCGACATCTGCCAGGAAGTCTGCCCCTGGAACGAGGGCGCACCGGTCGCGGTGGAGCCCCGATTCGCCCCTCGGCGGGGGACAAGCGAATTATATCTTCACGAACTCATCCTTCTCGGCGAAAACGAGTTCAGGGACCGCTTCAAGGGAACTCCGGTCATGCGCTCCCGGTACGGCGGATTTCTCCGAAACGTCGCGGTCGCCATCGGAAACGCGGGAGGGGAGGCTTCGCTTTATCCACTCGCCCGGGCGCTTCGGCACTCCGAACCGCTGGTGCGAGGCCACGCGGCCTGGGCCCTGGGCCGCATCGGATCCCGTGGACGCCTTGAAAGATTCCGGAGAATACTGGAAGCTCGCCTGTATTCCGAGCAAGACGAGTGGGTGCAAGAGGAGATCGAACTCGCCCTCGGGGAGATGCTGGGTTCCTGGAACCCTTCCCCGGAGGCGGTCAAATAAACATCAGAAAATTCATCCCCGCCAGGCAGTCAGGGGCAAACAAAGCGAAAGGGGAAATCCGATGAGGTCCACCCGCGCCAATGGCATCACCATCGCCTACGAAGACCGCGGCAGCGGCCCGCCGCTTCTATTGCTTCACGGGTTTTCGCTGGACCATTCCATGTGGGCGGCGCAGGTGAAACAGCTCGAGCGGAGCTACCGCCTTATCGCTCCCGATCTGCGGAGTCTGGGAAAAACAGAAAAGCCCTCCCAGCCTTTCTCCGTCGCCGACATGTCGGATGACGCCGCGGCGCTTCTCGAGGCCATCGATATTCCGGCCGCGGCGGCCGCCGGATTTTCGCTAGGAGGATACGTTCTCGCCCAGTTGCTGGTTCGGCATCCGCTGAAGGTGCGGGCGGCGGCTTTCGTCAGCACGCAAGCCGGCGCCGACACCGCCGAAAGGGCGGAGGCGCGGGTGAAAACCATGCGCTTTGTGGTGGATGAGGGAATGGCGGCCTTCGCCGATGTTTTTATTCCGCAGCTTTTCTATCCCGAATACGTCTCCTCGCACCCGGATGAGATCGCCCAAACGAGGGGTGCCATCGAAGGGCAGCGACCCGCCAGCATCGCGCTCCTGCTCGGCGCCATGCGGGAGCGCGAGGATATGTCGCCTTATCTAAAAGAGGTGAATCAACCCTGCGCGGTTATCGGCGGGGAGGCCGATGCGCTGGTCTCGCCACAGGCCATGCGGGATCTTCAGGAAGGCTTGCCCGACTGCACGATCGAGCTCATCGACGGCGTGGGCCACATGTCCACCGTCGAGGCGCCGGAAATCGTTTCCGCAGAGTTGGACCGCCTGATGCAGCGCGCCGGGATGTGGATGTAACCCCCGCCCGGCAGGGGGACTAATCACCCGACCACTTCACCTGCCCGCAAAGCCATTCCACCTGGTCGGGTTGGGCGGCGACGACGGGCTCCGGGGTGCGCCGCCCGTCGGCGAGCTCGGCGTAATCGACTTCTTTCCCCGAAATATACCGGACCGCTCCAGCCGCGCTTTCCAGGATGAGTGCCGAGGCCGCGATGTCGTAGGCCCGGGTCGGCTCCGAAACGGCGCCGAAGGAGGCGCCGGCCGCGGTGTACAAAAAATGGAGCGAAACCGCGGCCAACGACAGCCGCTTGCCCGGGAACCTGATTTCAAGCCCCTCGAAATCCCCGCACGGAACAAACAGGGCGCTATGGTCTCCGGGCGGTTCCGGGGGGACCGGGGGGATGGGCTCGCCGTTCCGGAACGAGGGCCCTCCCGCGAGAGCCGAGTACATCTCCCCCATTCCGGGGAGAGCCACCGCGGCGCCTTCGGGGCGCGACCCGCGCAGGCAAGCGACCGAGACCCCCCAAAACGGAAGACCGCTCAGGTAGGGGAGGGTACCGTCGATGGGGTCAACCGCCCACCAGCGCGCCTCACCGCCGAGATAGGTGCCCCCACCGGGGTCGGCTGCCCCATCGGGGTCGGCCCCGCTTTCCTCGGCCAGAATGTAGTCGTCCGGATATTCTGCGCGGATTCTATCCACGATCAGGCGCTCCACCGCCCGGTCGGCTTCAGAGACGATACTCGAACCCTTCCTTTCGGTCCGGACCCGCCCGGCCATCTCCAGGGCCAGCCCACCGGCCTCCCGCGCTACGTCCTCAAGCCACAATCGAAGAGTCATCCCGGGTGTCCGCCGTTGATCGGGGAGAATGAGACAAAGAGGGGTTTTCCTATCACACCCCGAATTATCCCGCAAAAGCGAAGCTTCATGGGGCCCTTCACATAATTGAACCTCCAGTTCGTCAACAATTTGCATAAAAACTGTTGACAGTTTTTCGGCTCCTATTCTAAAGTATTTCCATATTGAAAATTCAATTTGAAACCCCATTCATCGGGTGACTCCATGCCTCCGGAAAAAAAAGTGCGGCGCAAAGCCAACCTGACCGAGCGCGCTTTTCATTTTCTGGAGAAAAGCATCATGGATGTACTCCTCGCCCCGGGCGAGCGCGTCAGCGAGGCCGAGGTGGCCCGCTCGCTGAAGATGAGCCGGGGCCCGGTCCGCGAGGCGCTGCGCAAGCTCGAATCGATGGGCCTGGTGACCCGGGAGGCTAACCGGGGGGCGAGAGTCACGGAATTCGACGAAATAGAGCTGGGCGAACTCGACGCCCTGCGGAGTCATCTCTTGACCATGGCGGGCCGGCTCGCCACCGAGCTAGCCACACCGGAGCAGATTGGCGAGATGCGCCTCATCGTGGAAAAAATGGGTGAAGCCGTCGCGGCGGAGGATTACATCGCATATCCTGAGATGAACACTGAATTTCACAGGCTCCTCAATGAAATGAGCTCCAACGCCAAGCTCTCGGCCCTCATCGAGCAGGTCTACCGCCAGATCAGCCGGTATCATGTCCTGGCCATGTCCTACCGGGAGGGGCTGGTGGACTCGCTGGGGAGCCACAGGCGGATTCTCGCCGCGATTGAAAACCGGGACCCGGCGGCCGCCGAGCGCGAGCTCGCCGAGCACGGCCGCCTCTCCTACCGGGTTCTCCTCGAGAATTTCGGCCGCCTTCGCCGGGCCTTTCGTGCGAACGGAACCCCCCACACGGAGAGCGGCCGCCCTTCGGGCAACGGCGTGAACATCGGTCATCTCCCAAGCGCCAGCTCGGGATAATACGGAGGATATGCACCAATGCCTTTTGCTCAAGCAACGCGCCTGACCTCAAAGGGCGCGAAAATGATGATGGAGGCCGCCATCGCCAAGGCGAATGAATTCGGCATCGCCGTCACGGTCGCCATCGTGGACGCCGGGGGACACATGCTCCACCTGGAGCGGATGGACGGGGGCCGGTTTCACACCATTCACTCCTCGACCACCAAAGCCGTGTGCTCGGCCTCGAACAAGCGCCCCACCACCACCCAAGGAGCGCAGGCGCAGGACCTCGACACCCTCCACGCCATCGGGCTCTCGCTCGCCGCGGGCGGCGAGCGCTGGACCGCGATGGAGGGAGGCTTCCCGATTGTGTTCGGCGGCGAGTGCACCGGCGGAATCGGTATCAGCGGCGGCGATTGGGAGCAGGACCAGGAAATCGCCAAGGCGGCGATCGACGCCGTCGGAGCCTCCGGTTCGATGGATTGATATGGGTTTGACCTGAAAATTCAATTTTCGAGAGAAGGATAAATTCATGGCACGCCGCGTCAAGGCGCTTCCGGGCCCGGCCCGGACCAAAGGATTCGTGGAAACCCTTCCGGGTATTTTCGCCGCTATCAATTTGAGCGGAGGGAAGGGCACTACCCTCGCAGGCAGGACCCTCGACAAACGGGGAAGCGGAGGAGACACGAATTTTGGCGTCATCCTGACCAAGGACAAGCCCATCATTATCGACAACGACATTCGCGTCAGAAAAGAGTTTGCAACCGGATTTCGGAGAATCACCCGAAAGCCGCCCGGCCTCATGCTTCATACCCACCACAACTTTGACCATACATCCGACAACGCCCACTACCACAAACAGGGGGCCGTCTCATTCGGCACCGAAATGGTCCGGCGGGAGATGGAGCGGGAATTCGGCGCGGGCATCTGGGTCAGCCAGATGGCGGGCCGCCTGCTTGAGGTGGAAAAATTCGACGGCAAGATCGGGATCGATCCTCCCGTAGTCACCTTTGAAAAGGAGACAACGATTCGCTACGGCGGACGGACGCTCGAGATGATCGCCATCGGGCATTGCCACACGAAATCGGATACGGTGATTTGGATGCCGGAGGAAAAAGTGCTGTTCGCGGGCGACGCTTTTACCTACCGAACCCAGCCGGTGGTCCGAATTGGGAACATATTAAACTGGATCGACACGCTCAACCGGCTGATAAAGTTCCCCGCCCGCCAGATTATTCCGGGGCACGGTCCGCTTCCTCCCCGAGGAAACAAATGCCTTGGAGAGTTCAAAACCTATCTCACCCGGCTTCGCGATCGCACGGCGGCGGCGCTTCGCAAGGAAGGAACTCCCGTAAAAGCCGCCAAGAGTGTCCGCATGGACGAATACAGGAACTGGTTTCGCTCTCCGCTGGTCTTTGTAAACGCTCTCAAAATGGCCAGAGAGCTGAGGGAGAAAATATAATCGTATGCAAAGGATTCCGGGAGAGGATTGATCGTCGAGAAAACAAACAAAATGCCGCTTGCAAGGCGCACTATGGGAGTCCGCTTTAAAGGCAGCCTTTCTTTTCAGGTCCTGAATGCGTGATTTCGCATTCGGGGAATGTGTAACCCGACAGGAGGTTCATCCATGAAAAAGATTTTCGCATTCGGACTCGGCATGATTTTCATGCTCACTCTGATGGGATTCGCGGATTCGGCCCGGGCCGAATTTCCCTCTAAGCCCATCAAGTTCATCATTCCCTTCGGCGCGGGCGGCGGGGCCGATATCGAAGGGCGGCTTCTCTCGAAAGAGATGAGCAAGATTCTCAAGGTCCCCGTCGTGCCGATCAACAAACCCGGCGCCGGCGGCGCCGTCACCTTCACCTTCGTGAAAAACTCCAAGCCGGACGGCCACACCATTGCGTGGACCTCCACTTCCATACTGACCACCACGAATATCGGGAACGTCCCCTTCAAATGGAACGCCCTGGACCATGTGGGCCGGGTGGAGATCCAGCCCCTTCCCTTCACGGTGAACTCCAAGTCCAAATGGAAAACCTTCAAGGACTTCACCAACGACTGTAAGAAGAAACCCAATTCGCTGAAAGTTGCTCTTCCCAGCATCGGCTCGAGCACCCATCTTTCCGCCGCCACCCTGCTGGGCCAGGCGGGATGCAAGGCGATTATCCTTCCGACGGGGATCAAGCGTCGGAACTCGTCCCTTCTCAGCGGCGAGGCGGACGCGATGGACGCCCCGCTCACCGGGACCATCCGTCTCGCGAAAGCGGGGAAATTCCGCATTCTCGTCATTCCGGGCACAAAGCGGAATTCCGTCATCCCGAACGTTCCCACCATGAAGGATCTCGGCTACAACTATTTGCACGTCGATTTCTTCAGGGGTCTGGCCGTTGCCAAGGGCACGCCCACTCTGGTTAAAGCCAAAATCGCGGACGCGATGATGCGGGCGGCGCGCTCCAAGGCATTTTCGAATTTCGCCAAGAAAAAAGGGTTCACGATCGCCCCTCTCGGACCGGTCGGAATGACGAATTACCTGACCGATCAGAACAAAAGGGTCGAGGCGTCGATGAAGCGTCTGGGTCTTTACCAATCCAAGAAAAAGAAGTAAAGCTTTAGCCGGAATTCACCGGGCCGCTCCGATTTCCAGCCGGGGCGGCCCGGTTTGTCATAATCGGGGTTTTCAGGGCCGGAGCTCTCTGGGCCAGGGCTCCGCCGGGGAGAGGGAATGCGCACAAAAAACATCTGCGCCTCTTTGGTCTGCGTGGTTTTCGCGTTGGTTTATGGATTCTTCACCACCGGACTACCCGAGCGCACCCTTCCGAACACCCCGGGACCGCCCTTTTTCCCGTGGATTCTTACGGTCTTCTTCCTGATTCTTTCCGCTTCTTGGTTTTTCAACAGCCTGAAAATCGGCGACGACGAGAGTATTTTCTCCGAGAAAATCGAACATCTTTTCTCTCCCGCCGTGGGGCTCGGCCTGTTTTTAATCACCTTAATCCTTCTCCCCTGGCTGGGTTTCCTGCTGGGCGGGATCCCGTTTTTCGCCGGATTGATGGTGGTCTCGGGCGAGCGGAGGCCGCTTTGGGTGATTGCCGCCTCGATAGCGATTCCCGTTGCCCTTTTTTATCTGTTCCGCGAAGGATTCCTTATTCTTCTTCCGCCTGGAAGTTTGCTGGACTGAGGTCATGAACCCCGATATCTACCAAGGCTTTATGCAATCGACCCTGCCGACCAGCCTCATCGGCACAGTCATCGGCTCTTTTCTCGGCCTGACGGTGGGGATGATCCCCGGCATGACCATCAGCGCGGGAATCATTATCGTCTTGCCCCTGACATTCGTTCTCGAGCCGGCGATTTCGATCTCGCTCCTTTTGGGCCTCTACGCGGGCGGTATGATGGGCGGAAGCTTCTCGGCAATACTTCTCAACATTCCCGGAACGCCATCGGCCTCGGCCACGGCGATGGACGGCCACCCCATGGCGAGTCGCGGGGAAGCGGGCCGGGCGCTGGGAACCTCTATCATCGCCAGCTTCTCGGGCGGTCTTTTCAGTTTCGTTTGCCTCTATTTCATCGCGCCGAGCCTTGCCGAACTGGCGCTTCAGTTCCGGGCACCGGACCTTTTCAGCCTGGTCTTTTTCGGCATGACCGTCATATGCAGTTTCGCCACCAAATCGCTGATCAAGGGCCTACTGTCGGGCACCATCGGCCTCATCATCGTCACCGTCGGACAGGACCCCATCATGGGGAATCCCCGGTTCACTTTCGGGGATCCCAACCTGCTCTCGGGAATTCATTTTCTGACCGCCATGATCGGACTTTTCGCCATTCCACAGCTCATGGACAATTTGATCGATATTGTAAAAAGAGGGGGTTCGTTTCACGCCGAGTCGCATTTCGGAAAAATCATGCCCTCCCTGTCCGATTTTAAGACGATGCGGGTTCCGGCCGCCATCGGCGCGTTCATCGGAACCTTCATCGGAATCCTTCCCGGGGCGGGCGGCCCCATCGCCGCCTTCATCAGCTACGATTACGCCAAAAAATCGAGCGCACATCCCGAGAATTTCGGAAAAGGAACAATCGAGGGCATCGCGGCCCCGGAAGCCGCGAACAACGCCGTGACGGGAGGAGCGCTCATCCCCATGATGACGCTGGGCATACCCGGCGACCCGGTAACGGCCATCCTCATCGGCGCCCTCCTGGTCCACGGCCTGGCTCCGGGCCCACTGCTTTTCATGGAGCAGGCGGATTTCGCCTACACCATCATCTTTTCGTTCTTCTGGGCAAATATTTTTACGCTTGTCGTCGCGCTTTCGAGCCTGCGGCTCTTGGTCAAGGTGCTCGCGACTCCCAAGTCGATCCTCATGCCGACGATCGCTCTGCTTTGCATCATCGGGAGCTATTCCCTCAGAAATTCGTTCTTCGATGTGTACGTCATGTTTTTCTTCGGCCTTTTGGGGCTCTCGATGCAGTGGCTCCAGATTCCCGTCGTTCCGCTACTTCTGGCGCTTGTCCTCGGCAAACAGCTCGAAGAGCACCTGCGGGTATCGCTGACCGCCTCGAGGGGGGACGTGACGGTTTTCTTCACATCGCCTTTCAGTGTATTTTTCCTCTGCCTTTCGGTCGTGTCGATCGCTTGGCCGTTTATCGTCGAAAAACGAAGAAAAAGAGCCTTTGCCGGACAGGCACAGCAATAATTCGCATAGACATCGAAATAATTTCGCAGTAATTAAGGAGACTTGGAATTGAGTTCAAATCCCGTCCGCGCCGCATCCCTCGGGATGGGGTGGTGGTCAGACGTCCTGGCCGACGCGATTCAGCGGTCGGATAAAATCGAAATTGCGGCCTGCTTCACCCGCTCGCCTGAAAAAAGAGCGGCCTTCGCCGAAAAATACGGCTGCAGGGCGGCGGAAAGCTACGAGGAAATCCTCGGGGACCCATCCATAGAAGCCATCATCAATACGACGCCGAACCACGTCCACCTGGACACCACCCGGGCCGCGGCGGAGGCGGGGAAGCACATATTCCTGGACAAGCCCGTCGCCAACTCCATCGCCGACGGAAAGGAAATCGCGCGCATCTGCGATGAGGCGGGCGTCATCGCCGCCATCGGCTACCAAAGGAGGCGGGAGAATCAGTTCCGCTGGATCAAGAAACAAATCGACGAGGGAAAGTTCGGAAAACTTGTCCAGGCCGAAGCCAACATCAGCCGCGACCGGGAGGGGCAATTCGACCTGTCGTCCTGGCGCTACACGGCCGCCGGGATGCCGGGCGGGGTGATGCTCCAGATCGGGATTCACTACGTCGATGTTCTCGAATTTTTAATGGGGCCCGTCGCCGCAGTCTCCGCCCGCTCGGCGCAGCTTGTTCTTCCCGGAGACAATCCCGACGTGGCGAATCTCCTGATGGAGCACGAAAACGGGGCGCAGTCGATTCTTTCGGCGAGCTACGCCTCGGCCTCTGAGTATTACCTGATGAACATCTACGGCAAGGAGTCGTCAGCCTACTACGATCTGTTCGGGGGGCTTCGTTGCCTGCGTCGTGGCGCCGACAAACCCGAGAATATCCCGTTCGAAAAAAACGACACCATCCGCGAAGAACTCGATGAGTTCGCAAGCTGCATCCGGGGCGGCGGGGTGCCCGAGGTGGGCCCGCTCCGGGCCACCGAATCGCTCGCCGTCATTCAGGCGGGCATCAAGTCGGCCGCCGAGGGCCGGCGCGTCGAGGTCGCCGAAATTCTCGAAGCCTAATAATCCGGAGAAATATAGGAATGCCCAGAATCAAGGCGGGTGAAATACACCTGAACTACGCCGACGAGGGCGAGGGTGAGCCGTTCCTGTTCATCCCGGGGCTGATGGGCCTGCTCAACGCCTGGGACTTTCAAATTCCCCATTTCTCGAAAAATTACCGCTGCATCACCTTCGACCACCGGGGAACGGGGGAGAGCGACAAGCCCGATAACGCCTACTCGACGGATTACATTGCACAAGACGCGGTCGGGCTGCTCGATGCGCTGGGAATTGAACGGGCCCACGTCGCGGGAACCTCCACCGGAGGATGTGTCCTTCAGAATCTCGCGCTCGATTACCCGGACCGCCTGCGGTGCTGCATATTCACGAACACCTGGACCAAGGCCGACCCCTACATGACCCGCCTTCAGACCTCGCGGAAGCAAATCGCCCAGGCCTACGGCACCGAGGAATACATCAAATTCAGCTCGCTGTGGACCTGCGGGGCGACCCAGTTCCACAACATGTACGAAAACCTTCTCGAGCTCGAAGAGCGCCAGAAGGCGACCATCGCCCCGGTCGAGGTGCTCGTCGCCCGGCTCGACATGACGCTCACCCACGACCGGAAAAGCGAGCTAACGAAAATCGACAAACCCTCGCTCATCATCGCCGCCAAGGACGACGCGCTCACCCCGCCCTACTTCGCGCAAGAATTACAGAGCTACATCGAAGGCTCGGAACTCGTCGTGCTAGAAGAAGGGGGGCACTACAGCTACCGCCGGAGCCACGGAGAGTGGAACCGGGCGGCCGAGGCGTTCCTCAAGAAAAACGAAGGCAAAATCTAAACCCATATCGGCCGGGAAGACTGGTATCCGGGCCGAAACCGGCTAGCTCGTCGGATTGGCGCCGGGCAGAATTTCGCCGGCCTCCTTGCCGGCGGCGGCGCCGTTGCCGCCCCAGGAGAGCCCGGCCTCGCCGGGGTGTCCGTTTTCCCCGCCGCGCGGGCCGGGGCTGGTACTCGCGGGCATGAGTTTTTCCTGAAAATCCACCCACAACGAAAACACCACCGGGATCAGGAGCAGGGTGAAGATCGTCGAGGTGGCGAGACCGCCGAGCACGGCCGAGCCCAGGCCCCGGTAGAGCTCGCTCCCTGAGCCCGACGAAACCACGAGGGGCAGCATCCCCAGAACGGTCGTGGTCATCGTCATGAATATCGGTCGCATGCGGTCGCGGACGCTCTCGAGAATCGCCTCCCGCATCGGCATTCCGCCGCGGGAGTGATTCAGGGCCTGATGGACGAGGAGGATCGCGTTGTTCACGACGATTCCCGTCAAGATGATGAACCCGAGCATCGCCAGCGTGTCCATCTTCACCGAGGGCTCGATCGAGTTCATGAAGCTGATCGCCAGCACGCCGCCCGTCGAGGCCAGGGGCACGCTGAACATGATGATGAACGGATAGCTCCAGGCCTCGAACAGAGAGGCCATCAGCAGATAGGTGATCACGAGCGCGAGGAGGAACGACCACTTGAGGGCGTCCCAGGTGCGCTCGAGATCCTTCGCGCGCCCCCCCACCTCGACCGAGTAGCCCAGCGGCAACTTCGCCCGTATCGGGTCGATCACCTCGCGCCGCATCCGCTCGATGGCCACCTGGAGGGGCAGCGTATCGGCGAGGTTGACGGTGAGCTTCACCGAGCGGTCGCGGTCGATGTGCTCGATTTTCGTCGGGCCTAGCGCCTGCCGTATCTCGGCGATATCACCAAGCTGAACCGAGCGGCCGTCGGGGGTGTAAACCGTAATCTGGGATAGCTCCTGGGTGCGCGTGAATTTCTCTTTCGAGTCGCGAAGGACGATGTCGAGCTCTGTTCCCTGATCGCGGAAAATTCCGGCCTGGGTGCCGTTCACCAGAGTCTCGACGATATCGCCCAACTCCGTCACCGAGAGCCCCAGGTCCGCCGCTTTCTCCCGGTCCACGTGCACCTGGAGTTCGGGGTTGCCCAGGTCGAAGCTGCTGTTCACGAATCGAACACCCGGAAGCCTTCTCGACTGCGCCGCCACCTCGCCGGCTATCCGCTGAATCTCCTCGAGACTGTCCCCCGTGACGTCCACCTGCAGATTGATTCCCCCGATGAAACCGGACCCTCTCCGCCTGAACAGCGACACCTGGGTCACAAAACCCCTGATCCCCGGGAATCCCTGAATCACCCCGAACAGCTTCCGGACCAGTTTTCGCATCGATTCCTGATCCGAATACTCCTTCTTGGCGATGAGCCCCAGAAGCGGATTCACCGGCCGAACCACCGCGAAGAACCGATCCGCCTCCTTCACGCGCTTCAGCCGGCCCTCGAGTTGACCCATGATTTTATCCATCTGGTCGAGATTGAGGCCGGGCGGGGTCCTCAGGAATATGAACAAAAGATTCCGATTGCCCTTGGGCAGATAATCGATTGGCGGGAAAAAATGCCACGCCAGGAAAATCGAAGTCGCCGTCACCGCCGAGGCGATGAACAGGCGGAACACCACACCCTTCATCAACAATTCGATCAGGGCGACGAATCGATCCCGGAAAACTCGGCCAAGCCAGTATATTCCGGTGAACGAGATGAGACGGGAAAGCAGGGATTCCTCGTCCGATCTCCTGAGCATGCGCGAACTCAGCATCGGCACCACCGAGATCGAAACGATCAGGGAAAGCCCCACTGCTACGCTGATGGCGATGGCTATGTCGCGGAAGAGTTGTCCCGTTTCGTCTTGAACGAATATCACGGGCAGAAACACCGCCAAGGTCGTCAGCGTCGAGGCCAGCACCGCTCCCCAGACCTCGACCCCGCCGTCCACCGCCGCCTGCCACCGATCCTTGCCCATTTCGCGGTGGCGGAAAATGTTCTCCAGTACGACGATCGAATTGTCCACGACCATTCCCACCGCGAAAGCGAGTCCCGCGAGGGAGATGATGTTAATCGAGCGTCCGAGCAGAAATATAAAAATAAACGTCGAAATCATCGCGACCGGAATCGCTATCGCTATGACGACCACGCTGGAAACGCTTCCGAGGAAAAGGAGAAGAACGCCGACGGCGAGCGCGCCGCCGATATAAATATTGTTGATCACCAAACCACGGGATTGATAAATGTAATCCGTCTCGTCGTACACCTGGCGGAGTTTGATGTCCCGTCCATCATAAATCCGGTTGATTTCCTTCATTGTCTCCTTGAGTTTCGCCATGACCTCGATCGTATTCGCGCCGGTTCTGCGCCGAACGCTGAAAGCAAGAGTGGGTTTCGTCGAAACCCGGACCCGGCGCGTCGGGTCCTCGTAGTCGAATTGCACCTTGGCGATATCGCGGAGATAGACGGGACCGGCGGGAAGCCGGTCGATAATCGTGTTGCGAAGTTGATCCAGTTGGGTGAAGTTTCCCACCGTCCGAATGACGTAGCGGCGCTTGCCCTCGTCGATTTTGCCGCCCTTGGTATTCTGGTTTTCTCTCAGAAGGGCTTCGCGCAGGGCCTTCACCGTAATCCCCCGCGCGTTCATCGCCTGATAATCCAGCGTGATGCGGACCTCCCGGTCCTCGCCCCCGAACATGAACACCGCCCCGACACCCGGCACGCGCTCTAGTTTTGGCCTGATCACATTGTCGGCGACAACCCGCACCTCGTTAATCGGCCGGCTCGTATTGATGACAATCCAGGCGATGGAATCCTCGGCGTCGGAGTTCACCGCTCTGATGGTCGGCCGATCGGTGTCATCGGGGAGGTCGCGCACCAGACCCATTTTCTCGGAAACGTCCAGTCGGGCGACGTCTTTATCCGTCCCCCAGTCAAACTCCAGAATGACCCTGGATCGGCCTTCCTCGCTCCTGGAAGTCATCTCGGTCAATCCCTCGACCGAGGTGAGTTTTTGCTCGGTCGGCTCGGTGACTTCCTCTTCGACCTCCAGGGGAGCGGCGCCCTTGTATTTCGTCTCCACCGTGATCACCGGCCGATCGATGGTGGGCTTCATCTGGACCGGAATGCGGCTCAGGCTGATCCCGCCGAACAGGAGAGCGAGAATGACCCCCACCATCGTCGTCACGGGGTAGCGCACACACCATTTGGGGATGTTCATCCGCTGGCTCCATGATTTTCCGTGGACTTCGGGAGGGCAGGCCCCCCGCCTCCCGTGGCTCCCCCCGGACCGTTAACTTTTTGAAACCACCACCGGCTTACGAAATTCGAAAGCACGGGATTCCGGCGGCGCCGGAGCAAATAGGCCGCATAGGCCGCCAGGCCCGCCAACGAAGCCAGGCGCGCGGTGTCCGGCAGCATCACCATCCAAATCGCCAGAGCCACGGCGCCCACCGTCAATGGAACATCGCCCCACGATACCAACGGCATCCGAAACCGGTCCCAGCTGATCGGCGAGAAAAGAGCCACCCCCGAGCGATTGAACAGATCGCTCACCGTATGCGCCAGCGACGCAATCAGCCACAAATAAACCGCATGCCTGAATTCCCAACCGAACAGGGAAAGAAGGGCGGCGGCCAAAACCCCGCCCATCACCAACCCGATAAACCCATGGGTCACCGTGCGGTGATAGTCGCTGTAAAGCGGCCTGTGGACGGGAAGAAGAATGACGTCCCAATCGGGGGCGGTGCCCGCCACCGCGCATACGGCCAGGTCGGCCGGAGTGGCGCTCCCGCCGAGGGCCAGGCCGCCGATTACGACCCCGGCGCCCGCGTGGAAAACTCCGTTCATCCCCGGCGCCCCTTATTATTTTTACCCTTTTTCGCGGGCCTTCGTCCCCGCACTTTTTTACCGCCGGGGCCACCTCTTCTCTGGCCCGGAAGGCGAACGGTTACTCCGTTGCGGAGTTTTTCATTTCCCTGGACCACCACCCGCATCCCCGGCTTGATCTCCCCGCCGGGAACCTCGACGAATGAATCCACGTTTCGGCCAGGCTTGAAGGAAACCTCGCGGACCCGCCCTTTGTCGAAGATGAAGACCGAAGCCCCCCTCGGCCGGATCAACAAGGCGTCCTTCGGGATGAGAACCGACTGGACCGGAGCGCCGTACTCCATGACAATACGGGCGAACATTCCGGCCTTGAGCGCATAGTCGCTCGTATTGTCGAGCTCGACCTCCACCGGAAACGTGCGGCTCTTGGTGTCCGCCTTGGGAATGATTCTGGCGATGCGTCCGGTGAACACCCGCCCGGGAATGGCATCGAGCTTGACCCGCGCGGAGTCCCCGACATTCACGAAAGAAATTTGTTTTTCAGAAACCGGCGCCCGGACAAGGACCTTGCGCATCTCGATAACCTCGCCCACGCGGCCGCCCTTGGCCACCCACTGTCCCACCTCAACCGATTTTTCGGTCAGGAAACCGGTCAGGGGAGAGCGGATGACGGTTTTTCGCAGTTTGTCCTGAATACCCGCGATCCGGGCCCTCATCCGCGCCACCTCGGCCCTGGCCCGGGCGATTTCCTCCTTGCGGGGGCCGATTTCGGACATTCGTAAGTTGTTTTTCTCTTCGAGATACTGGCTTCGGCTGATCTCGAATTTCGCCACCGCCTGATCGTAGTTCGAGCGGTTCAGAATCTTCTTTCGGTAGAGGTCCTCCGCCCGCTTGAGCCCCACCTCGTCCCGCTTGAGCTCGGCCTCCTTTTCCCTCATACGGGCCCGATACGCCTCGATCTCCTCCGGGCGGCTTCCCCGCTTCAGCCGCAGGTGATCCTGCACGGCCTTGGCCAGCTCTGCTCTTTCGATTCGAAGTTCGATTTCAAGGTCCGTTCTTCTCAGCGCGGCGATCACCGTTTTTCCGGCTTGGACCAGATCGCCCTCCCGGATTGGAGCGGTTTCCACCCGGCCCTCGATCTCGCTACTCACGATGGAGGCACGATACGGATCGATGGTGCCCACCACGGTGAGCTGGCTGCGTACGCTGCGCTTGACCGCCTTTTCAACGGACACAACGGGCGGAGGGCGGCGCCGTTTTCCGGGCGGGCCGGCCCTTCCGGCCAAAGCATCGGTTGTGAAAAAAAGAAGAAGAGCGGCTAAAAAAACGGAAAGCCTGATATTTTGGAAATGCAATAGATCACCTGTCTTTCAGGGGCCGTCGCCGGCCGATCACGCGGCAAAACCTTTCGAAATCAATGGATTTCATGTCCTTAAAAACAAGGGGGGTTATCTTCCCAAAGGAGTCCCGGATTCGCAACCGAAAATATCCGAGCACTTCTCGATATGACGAGAAACCTCAACCCATTGAAAATATAGGCCTTCTAAGGCGGCAACCCACAGCCCGGTGAATTTTCGGCCGCATGCCGCCCTACGGAGTAGATTCATCTTGAGTCATCCCCGGGGAGGCCCCATAATGAGCCATCGGTTTCCTTCCGAAATTCCGCCTCAGCGAACAAGTCGCCCCACTGCCTACGAAGGTTTGTCGTCCATGCGGATTGTCCTTGCCGGCCACAACGTCGATGTCGAAGTACTTCGCGAAATCAGGAACGATCTTCTCGAACCCCTCTCCAGCGGCCTGGCCCGGGAGCGGGTGGAGTCAATGAGCGGGGAAGAGCTCAGGGAGCGGGTGGGCGAGGTCCGGGACCGGACGGCAGAGTTTCTCGAAAAAGACAACCTCACTCCCGAGCCCATCAGCGCCGCCTACGCGCGCATCAGCCGGGACCCACGCCCGGTGGACGAGTTGCGGGCCATCGCGCGGGCAGAGGTCGAAAAGGCGCGGAAGAGCAACCGCACGATCATCTTTGGATTCGGCCACAGCTCCGTCGCCGAGCACGCCTCGTTCAACATCGATGTCATCGGCGTCAGCCGCTACGCGGTCGAGGAGATTCAGAAATTTCGGCTCCTCGCCTTCACCGAAAAAAGCCAGCGCTACATCCTCCTAGAGGACGATTTCATCGTCCCCGCGGAAATCAGGGAAGCGGGCCTCGAAAACCTTTTCATCTCGGCCATCAAGTCTCAAAATGCGTGTTATCACCGCCTTTTCGAAAAACTCCGGCCCTGGGTCTTCGAGCGGAACCCTGAACTGGCCGAATCGAAGAAAAACCACGGCACCCTCGAAGGCTGGGCCAAGGAGGACGCCCGCTATATCGTCTCTCTCGCCACCGAGGCACAGATGGGAATGACAATCAGCGCCAGAAATCTCGAGCATGTAATCTGTCGCTGCGCATCTCACCCCTTGAGTGAAATCCGGGAATACGGGCAAAAACTCTTCAAATCCATCGAAGGGGTGGCACCCTCGCTTGTGAAATACATCGACGCCAGCGAATACCACGTAAAAACCCGGTCTGAGCTCCAACGGACCTCGGAGGAAGTGTTCGCTCAGTACGGCCACTTGTCCCCCTCTCCGCCGTTATTTGCCGAAGGGGACGTCTCTCTCATGGACGCGACACCTGAAGCGGATATCTTGGTTGCGGCGACGCTGCTCCACTCCTCCTCTTCCCGGCCCGCCGAGGAATGCCGGTCGGCGGCTCGCGCGATGGGAGACGAGGAGAGGACACAGTTCATCACCGAGACCTTCCGCCACATGAAGGGGCACGATTCGGTGCTCAGGGAATTTGAAAATGTGCGCTGCGTATTCGAGATCACGCTTTCGGCGGCCTGCTACGGGCAACTCAAGCGGCACCGCATGGCCACGATGAACACCCAGCCCTACGATCTCTCGCTGGGTGTGACGGTGCCCTCGTCGATTTCCGCCTCCGGGGCCGAGGCGGATTTCATGGGCGTCGTCGAGGAAACCGGCGCCGCGTACCGGAAAATAGCGGAGACGGCACCGATGGCGGCCCCCTATGTCCTCACCAACGCGCACCGGCGCAGGGTGGCCTTCGCTGCGAACGCGCGGGAGCTGTACCACATCTCCCGCCTCCGCGAGGACCCGCACGCCCAGTGGGACATCCGCGAGAAATCGGCCAGCATGCTCCGCCTGGCAAAAAAAGCGATGCCGGCGACGCTGCAATTCGCCGTGGGAAAACATCTGGTCGAGGAAACACTCGCCCGGCTTTTCCGGGAAAATTCCCCGGAAGTCGCCGCCCCCTGATGAGGCACCAACCGGCGCCCCAGTGATTCGCCAGCTCCGAGGGTAAGCCCGCTCCGGGAACTCCCGGGCATCCAAGGCCAACCCACTATATTTCCTTTCCTCGAATTCCCTTCTTAGAATTCTCCTCGGCGAATTTCGGAGTGTCCCTTTATTTGCGTAATAGCGCGGTTATGAAGGAGGAAAGAGCTTTTTGTCATTTTGACATGCCCATCGGGAGAATTTCAGGAACCCATCCAGGGTTTCAATTTATAAGAAGCCAGAAAGCGTGGATCGCCACATATTGAATCAGAAAGGAGGCTGGACAATGAATTGGGACCTTGCGTTTTTGGGCTTGGTTATTGTTTCCTTCCTCACCGCGTTTTATTTTCTCAATTGGGGCCGGGCGAGGAATAGCCATCTCGACGAAAAAGATTCCTGGAAATTCAACAATCCGGGCGGAGGCGGCGTCTAGACCCTCCGCGTATAGAGCGTCCGCGTAATCAGGACTTCCGGATACCTGCAATCTCCCCAACCTATCTTTCCGTTTCCGGTCTGAACCCGCGTTTCATTCCAAGGGGATCTTTTTAGGGGGCGTCTCACCGCCCGCTAGCGGATAGGTGCATTTAAATCGATACTCCGTGGCCTCCGCTTTCGGAAACCGTGCGCCACACCGGGGTTATCCCTGCTAAAATGTCATGGATTGGAGAGGAGGCGATTTGCGCACACGATGAGATATCTGGGTGACTGGAATTTTTTGAACTGGTGGTGGTGGAAACCGGTTATCGAACCCATCGCGGGGCTGTTATGGCTAATTTCGTTCGTGCTTCTGGGGGCTTTGATTTACTCGTTCGTGAGCAGCCGGACCAAGATGTCCGATTACCGGGAGATGTTTTTATCCCCCGAGGAAATCAACTCGAAATTGCCCGAGGACGAAGCGGAGATAGGTGCGTTTTTGGAAGCGACGTATCCGGAAATTTTCGAAGACGAGATACTCGAGATGGAAGAACTGCTCGATACCGTAATCCGCAGGGATATTCATCCGGATATGGCCAGTGAAATAGAAAAACGGGGCATTCCGGTGCACTTACTTGCTCTTCCTTCTCCCGGAGTGGTGAAGGAGGTGGGGAGCGTCCCCCTGGCGGTCTGGATTCCCGCGATGGGCGCTATCGAGATTTATGCCGCGCCGATGAAGTATCACTGCAGCGGAAATTTAAAAGCCTATCGAGGTTATATGGGAAATTTATTGCTGCACGAGATGGGCCACGCCCTGGGATTGGATGAACCTAAAATCAAGGATTTCGGCGTATAGACGATCTCAGGAAACCGGATCGAAGATCTATTTAATTCCCTTCATCGCCATTTTCACTCGTCATCGATTCATAGAACTCGACCAGGCTCATGGCTAGCACGCCGACGATGATGATCCAAAGAGGTATAGAGTTTAATTTAATGGCGTAAAAACCGAGGAAAGCAACTATCATCGACATGCCGATTACGCCTGCGATTTTGTTATCCATGGTTTCTTGAAACCTCCCTGAACGGTCTTTCCGCTAACGATATTCCCGCGGCGCCCGGCTCTTTAGAACACTCTAGACGCGGACCCGGCCCATAGCAAATCCTTCCGGTCCCCTCACTCCGCCCCGACGGCGCCCTCCAGCCAGCGGGCCGTCCTGAGCAGCCGGGCGTCGTCTCCCACCGGCCCCACAAGCTGGATGCCGATGGGCATCCCGTTCGACCCCTCAAGGAGCGGAAGCGTAATGGCCGGCGTCCCGCACAAGGTCCACAGCGTGCAAAAAATGGGGCTGCCGGTGGAGTCCAGGCCGGCCGGCGCCTCCCCCGTGGCCGCGGGTGTGATGATGGCGTCGTATTTCTCGAATATCTCTCTGAGCATTCCGTTGAGCATCAGTCTGTTTTCGACCGCGCGATTGTAGTCCACGGCGAGCACTTTCTGCCCCCGCTCAATCATCTCCCTCAGGGTGTCGCTGATCTTGTCTTTCCCGCGCTCATAATCTTCCTGCAGGTTGCGGGCGAGGTCCGCTTCCATGACCGTCCTGTGCCACTCGACCGCGCCCTTGAAGAAATCCGGAAGCGCCTCCTCGGTGATCTCTTCGCCGAGATGCCCGGACAGTTCGACAAACACGCCCTGGATGTCCTCATCAGCCTGATCCCACACCGGGGTCTTGATGAAAGCCAGGTGCGGGGTGACCGGGGGCTCATCCAACGCCGTCTCAACCAGATTGGGCCGACTGCGTATCCGCATGTCCGGATCGAGCTCGTCATAAATCATGAGCCGCTCGGCGATCGTCGCCACGTCCTCGACCGAGCGGCCGAAAACCCCGACCTGATCCAGCGGACGCGACAGCGGAAGAATGCCGTGGCGGGAGATCCGCCCTTGGGTGGGCTTGAAGCCGTGAACGCCGCAGTACGAAGCCGGGCGGATAACCGAGCCGTTTGTCTGGGTCCCGACCGCCAGGGGCACCATAAAGGCCGCGACGGCCGCCGCCGAACCGCTCGAGGAGCCGCCCGGCGTGCGCCCGGGATCGTGGGGGTTAGCCGTTTTCCCCGGCCCGTAGCACGCCAACTCGGTGGAGACGGTCTTTCCCATGATCACCGCGCCGGCCTCGCGGAGAAACGAAACCACGGTGGCGTCATCATTCGGCTGGCGCCCGGCGTGAAGCGGCGTGCCGTCCTCGGTGGGCATGTCGGCCGTGTCGATAATATCCTTGACGCCGACCGGAACCCCATGCAGAGAGCCCAGGGTCTTGCCTTCCTCCCGCGCCATATCCGCGTCGCGCGCCTGGCTCATCGCCAGGTCGGGATCGAGATGGGCCCAGGCGCCGACCTTTTCTTCATGCGCCTCGATCCGCTCCAGGCAGGCGCTCACCAGCTCCTCGGAGGTGATGTGCCCCTCGCGTATCGCCTTGGCGGCCTCGGCGGCGCCCATCTGAACGACGTTTAATTTTTCCACTGGCCGGATGTCCTAAAAATTCCGCTGCAGAGCCGCCGGGGAGACGCTGCTAGCTCATGTACCCGAGCATGTCAGGCAGCCAAGTAGTGATCTGCGGGAAATTGTAGAGGAGAACCATGGAGAGCAGGACCATGAATAAAAACGGAAAACACCCGCGGAAAATATCCATGAGCTGGACCTCCGGTGGCGCGATGCCTTTGAGGTAGTAAGCGGCCATGGCCATCGGCGGCGTCATGAACGAAGTCTGGAGGTTAAGTGCCACCAGAATCCCGAAGAAAAGAGGATCAATCCCGAAGTTGTCCAGCAGGGGCAAGAAGATCGGCACGAAGATAATGATGATCTCGCTCCACTCCAGCGGCCAGCCCAGCAGGAAGATAATTAACTGGGCCAGAATGAGGAACATGACCGGCGAGAGATTCATGGCCAGCACCGTTTCCTCGATAAAGGTATGGCCCCCCAGATAGGAGAACACCGAGGCAAAGGTCCACGAGCCCACGAACAGCCAGCACACCATGGCCGAGGTGCGCACCGTGAGGTCCACCGACTCCTTCAGGC